>NZ_JBLZNI010000017.1:0-58088 GCF_051194165.1 Halorubrum shenae
CAAGCAGCGACCGATCTTACAAGAGACGCTCGCTACCGCTACACAACCGAGGTGTGAGTCTTAACTGAAGACGGATGGATGGTGTACTCACCCGTGTGAACGAAACCGCACGGGAGATGATCGATGCAGACGTCGAATCGGTCGTTGGCGAGCCCTTCGAGACGCTTCCGTGGTGGGCAGAGCCCGATGCAACGAACACGGACGTACAACAAATCGTGGAGAACGCACTCGACGGCAAATTCGGCAACGCGGTCGTCACACAGCTGCCACACATCGAGGACTCGCGCGTCATCGATCTCTCCATGCGCCCAGTCAAGAACGAAAGTGGAGAGATCGTTTCAATTGTCGTTGAAGGCGTTGATATCACCGAGCGTGTTGACCTCGAACGTGACCTCCGTCAATCAGAGGAACTCCATCGTGTCACGCTGAACAACATGACTGACACGGTTCTCATCACGAACGAAGACGGCAGGTACACCTACGTCTGTCCCAACGTCCACTTCATCTTCGGCTACACGGCTGATGAGATTCACGAGCAAGGGACAATTGACGACCTCTTGGGTGAGGATCTCTTCGATCGTGCCGAACTCGCGGCTGAGGGAGTACTCAAAAACATTGAGACGACCGCGACTGACAAAGCAGGTCGCGAGCACACACTCCTCGTTAACATCCGCGAAGTCTCTATTCAGGACGGAAGCCTCCTATTCAGCTGTCGAGATATCACGAAACGCAAGCAGCGCGAGGAAGCACTCGCAACGCTCCATGAGACGGCCCGTGATTTCCTCTACGCCGAGACCCACCAAGAAATTGCCCAGCATATCGTCGACGATACACCGAGTGTACTAAATCTGGATGCGAGTGCGGTCTACCTCTTTGATACCGATACCAGCAATCTCCGTCCCGCAGCGCACTCGGCCACAATAAAAGAATTCAACGGACCGCTCCCCACCGTTCATGCCGACGGAGAAACGCTTCCGAGTTACAGTTTTGTCGAGGACGAAGCGTTGTTTTTCGACGATGTCCACGAGACAGAGCGACTCGAAAACCGGGCGACTGACCTTCGCAGTGCAGCCTACATTCCACTTGGCAACCACGGTGTATTCATCGTTGGTTCAGACCACGTTGGCGTCTTCGACGACGTGACCCGAGAGCTGGCCGATCTGCTCGCCGCAACCGCTGAGGCGGCCCTGGACCGTATTACACGAGAGTCCCAACTTCGTGAACAAGATCGCACACTCCAGCAGCAAAACGAACAGCTCACCGCTCTGAACCGAATCAATGAGACGATTCGTGAGATCGATCAAGCAGTCGTACAAGCCGAAACGCGGGATGAGATTGATCAGACAGTCTGTGAACTGTTGACTGCCGATGATCGGTTCAGGTTCGCCTGGATAGGCACGGTTGACCCGGCGACCGACACCATCGAGCCACGGGCCTGGGCAGGCACCGAGCAGGGATATTTGGATAGTCAGTCATTTGCTGTCGACGTGGGAAATACAGAGCCAGCTGGACAAACCACGGCCACCGGCGACGTGACGATGGTCTCGAACGTCGCTGCCGGGATCCGTGACGAACTATGGCGCAAAGACGCCGTCGCTCGCGACTACCTATCTGTATTGAGCATTCCTCTCGTATACAACGACCTCACGCACGGCGTCCTGACGGTCTACGCGCCGACCCAAGATGCGTTCGACGACACGACGAAGGCCGTCCTAGCCGAACTCGGCGAAACAATTGCGTCTGCTCTCAGTGCGATCGAGCGGAAGAATGCACTCCTCACGACATCGATGACGCGTGTCGAGTTCAGCATCGATGATCCGGCATTCGTCCTCTCACGGCTTGCGAAGGACGCCGAGTGTACTCTCTCGTATCAGGGAGGAGTCCAGCAATCCACAGAGGGAAGTTACGTATTCGTCAGCGTTGAAGACGCATCGCTCGAGGACGTCGTAGAAGCCGCCTCACAGCTGGTTGCTATCGGTGATGTCCAGACGATCAGTACCGAGGGTGAAGGCGGCGTTCTACGACTCCGGCTTACACAGCCGTTTCTCGCCTTAGAACTGGCCGATCACGGCGCCGTGTTTCGCGGAGCGACGGCTGATCCGACCACGACGACGCTCATCATCGATATCCCGGACAGTATCGACGTCCGAACGATCACGCAACTCGTGCGCGAGACGTTCTCCACTGTCGAACTCCGTGCCAAACAGACCCTCGATCAGACCGCTGCACACGATCTCTATTCGAGGTTCCTCGACAAGCTAACCGAGCGACAACTCGAGGTGATCCAAACCGCATACTACAGCGGGTATTTCGAGTCGCCACGCGAGAGCACCGGAGAAGACGTTGCAGCGACGTTAGGGATTTCTCCGCCTGCCTTCTATACACACGCTCGGACCGTCCAACGCAAACTGTTTGCGACGCTTTTTGAAGAGAACAACCTCCCTATCGCTGCTTCTACTAAGATAATTGAATAACAAACCACGAGTTTTTGAGATGGTTTGTTATTCAACACCCCAATATTCCCTTATACACTTATTATCCGTATGTAGAGTGCCCTGGTCTGGTGCTGGCACTCGTGAACTCACCATGAAAGATATCGACCCTGAAACAGACGAAGAAGCCACGTACGAGTGTTTTGAGTGTGGGAAAATCATCATCGCAGAGACAGCCCCCGGACAGTGTCCCGACTGTAGTGGAGCGATGCGAAACCGTCAAATCCCGCTCGAATGACCGTGACCTCCAAAACTGATAGTACCCGCGACGAGTCAGGCGACGAGGCGGAACCGTCGACCGAGTCGGAATCCGCGCTCGAAACGGCCCGTCGCCAGCTGTACCACGCTGCCGACCACCTCGACCTTGATCAGAACGTCGTCGAGCGTCTCAAACATCCGACAAAGGTTCACGAGGTGACGGTCCCCATCGAGCGGGACGACGGAACCGTCGAGATGTTCACGGGCTATCGAGCCCAACACGACAGCGTCAGAGGTCCGTACAAAGGTGGGCTTCGGTACCACCCACGCGTCACCAGAGACGAGTGTGTCGGACTCGGTATGTGGATGACCTGGAAATGCGCCGTTATGGACCTGCCCTTCGGCGGGGCCAAAGGCGGCGTCGCTGTCAATCCAAAGGACCTGAGTTCGGACGAAAAGGAGCGGCTCACTCGTCGGTTCGCGCAGGAACTTCGCGATGCCATCGGCCCCAATCGGGATATTCCAGCCCCCGACATGGGAACGGATCCACAAACCATGGCGTGGTTGATGGACGCGTATTCGATGCAGGAAGGTGAGACGACACCGGGTGTCGTCACCGGTAAACCTCCGATCGTTGGCGGCAGTGAGGGGCGAGAAGAAGCCCCTGGTCGAAGTGTCGCGATCATCACGCAGTTAGTCTGTGAGTACAACGATCGAGAACTCACGGACACGACCGTCGCAGTCCAGGGCTACGGGAGCGTTGGGGCGAATGCCGCACGATTGCTCGACGAGTGGGGCGCGACCGTCGTCGCGATCAGTGACGTGAACGGAGCGATGTATGACCCGGAGGGAATCGATACGGCATCCGTCCCGTCTCACGACGAGGAACCGGAAGCGGTCACCACGTATGCGGACACCGTAATCTCGAACGACGAGTTGCTTACACTCGACGTCGACGTACTCATTCCAGCAGCACTGGGGAATGTGATCACCGAAGAGAATGCGGAGGCGGTCGCTGCAGACATGGTTGTCGAAGGCGCGAATGGTCCGACAACCTCGACGGCCGATTCGATCCTCGCAGAGCGAGATATCGCGGTGATTCCCGATATTCTCGCCAACGCGGGCGGCGTTACGGTGAGCTATTTCGAGTGGCTCCAGGACATTAATCGACGGTCCTGGTCGCTCGAACGGGTGAACGACGAACTCGAAACGGAGATGCAGGCCGCCTGGCAGGCCGTCCAGACAGAGTTCGAACACCGAGACGTCACCTGGCGAGATGCAGCCTACATCGTGGCACTCACACGTATTGCTGAGGCCCACGAGGCGCGAGGCCTCTGGCCCTAATTCAATTCAAATATGACTGACACCGACAGTCAGTGCTGTATGAGAACTCTATACTGACCGATTCATCCCAGCCACAATTGGTTGAATCTTCGTGACCGATATGCGCTGTGCATTCAGCATAGCCTCTCCAAATTATCAGCATCTAAGGATTTCAACAGAGCCACTACGGTCCATGTCGACTGTGACGAGTGTTCTAGAGGAATTGATAAAGAGCAAGACAGCTGATCACCCGCCGAAATCGGGTGGCTCTAGTAGCTGCTCAACACCGTCGTAATTCCTTATGTAACTCTTGCTTCCCGGTGTTATCTGTATGTTACATAAGGAATTGATCTCGGACGTCGTATGAACGAAACTGAAAAACGACCGTTGTGGGTTTGTCGTGCTACCGAGTGGGAGGAATTAGCGCAATAATCACGAGCAACATCTCATCCGCACTCATTATGGGTCAAAATAGAACAAATTCTTTTCAGTAAGAGAATATTGGATGTGATTTCCATCGTATCTGATATCAACAACAGCACGCTACCCACGGGGCTATCGAGTACAAAGATGAGCCCGACTACGACATGCTCCGCGAAAGACTGGGTCGCTAGTTGGGGGTGAGTGGTGGTTTTTATACCGACATGTTGAAAAATCTTCTCAGAGTGCCGCTGGACGCGAGCTGGTCCGGAGATCTCCTATCGCGAATTAGGCCTTACAAACAGCGTGATTCAGACGATCGCGATTTTAAGAAGAAATTGCGTAGCTAATCTGTTTCAGCAACAATCGGACTATAGGTGAGATCTTCATCGCCACTCCCTGCCCGAGCACTCCCCTCACCGAGGTCAGTAAGATAGTTCTGTGTGTACGCAACCTGTTTGTCCGTCAGGTTGTATAACTCACCCGTGAGCACATCGACGTCGTCGATGATCGGCCGGAGTGCCGTCATCCGGAAGCTCGATCCACTAAACCCGTCCTTCATCCGGGACCAAAGCGTGTCTGCGAGTTCGATAATCTCGTCTTCGTACTCCTCAACCACAGATTCATCGGGCCATGGGAACGCCGAGAGTTGCGTCCAATTGTGGTGATGTTGATTGCCGTACGTCATCCAATAGACGTAGTACAGCGAGGAGTTCAGCACTAAGAACGCCGTCTTCTGCTCCAACTCCGAATCGAAGAACACCGGCTCAACTTCACGTGCCTCATATAGCTCTTCCATCATCGGGTTGATCCAGTATCCCGCTCCCTCGCGCCGCCATACAGGGTACTCGTCCTCTCCGGTTGGGTCCTGTTCGTACTTGTCCTCGAAGATGGTGTGCGAGTAGTCTTTCAGCTGTAACAAGATGCTGCTCTTCATGTCACCGCCAATCTTCGGGAGCAGCGGGCCACCAGAACCGTCACCACCGATCCGGTCTCGGAGGATCAAGCCATCAACCGGGCTATATTCAAGATTCTCGAAGCGGTGCTGTCTGTTGTCTCGGTTGAACACGGTGAAGTCGCTCGTGTGGATGGTCCCTGGCGTATCTGTGTTCTTCTGTCCCGAAAGGAGCGCAACACGGACCAGGGCGTTCTCGAAGACACCGACCCGTCCCCACATTCCGAAACAGGCCACACGCGCAGGGGCGAGCGTAGACCGGAGCAGATCGTGGAACTCCTCAAGTGACGACTGATAGATCAGCCGGAGCGTCGTGACGTTCCCGAAGTAGCCATGCTCGGCTGTCAATTGCAGCTGTCGTTCGACGAACGGCGCCGAGACATCGTTGACTGACCCGGTGAGGTACGGTGCGGTGAACATCTCCTCATTCTGGTTGAGGATGTCGCCGTAGGGCGGGTTGCCGATGACAATATCAAACTCGATCTCGGGGTGCATCCCGTTGGCTTCCTCCAGCGGGAGCAGCTCGGGGAACTCGATGTCCCAGTGTAACGGCTTCCCCGTGATGTGATCGAGGTCGTACCGTGTCGGCTGCCGCTCGACGACGTCGAAGACGAATCCGGCGTCAAGGAGCCGGCGGAGGTCGTCGGCGATGTCTTGGTGTTCCGCGAGTTCGCCACGTGCGCCACCGGCTTCTTGGATGCGCTCCCCGACATCGAGTGTCGCGCTCTTGTTCGTGTCCCGCCACTCTTGCCACTCGAACCGGGCCTCAGCAAGCAGTTCCTTGTCTTCTTCAGAGAGTGCGATTGTGTCGCCGTCTTCATCCCACCGCTGAGCTTTCACAGACTGTATGGTCGGGTGGAACTCTCCATCCGGGATCGACGCAACGAGGGCATCGAACTCTTCAACGCCGGTCACCTCCGACTCAAACGTGTGAGTTAGGTTTCGGAGGAACTTCTCATCACGGTCCCTACGAATCCGCTGTTCGAGTTCCATCACCTCCTGGCGCGTGCCCTTGTTCTCGAACTTGTAGGCACGCCGCTTTTTGGCGAGTGTTGGGAGTCGCTCGTCGATAGCTCCGAACTGTGTCTGTACATCTCCTCTGACCGGGAAGCCAACGAGGGAGTTCCCGGCGACGATATTCACATCGATGTTGGGGAGCCGTCCGAACTCCTCGTTCCAACTGTTGCCCTCGATGATCTTCAGCCAGATGCGAAGCTTTGCGATCTCGACGGCGACGTCGTCAACGTCGACGCCGTAGATGGCGTGTAGTGCGAGCCCCTGCTTCGCGTCGTATCGCTTCTGGGGCGACGGCTCTTCGCCGCCGTTGAGCCCACGGAGGAGCGAGAGCTGTACCTGGTGGAGCTCTTCCATCGCTGTCGTTAGGAAGTGTCCAGAGCCGCAGGCTGGGTCGAGGATGGTTAGGTCTGTGAGCCGGTCCAGCACGTCCTCTAGCGCACTCGGATTCGCACCGTACATCGCTGCGCCGTCTTCGACGTGCCGCAGGATCTCACTGAGATCTGTCTGCTCAATCTGGGTGCGGACGTACTCCTCGGCATCGTCGTCAGAGTGCTCGACAAACGCCTTGACGAAGAGATCCTTCACCTTCGGATCAACTGTCTGCTCGGAGAGGTGGCGCGTCACGTCGTTGGGTGTGTAGTACGCGCCGATCTCTTTCTGGCGTCCTTCTTCACCGCCGATGTGGTTGATCGTCTTCTCGAACACGCTCCCGAGGATCGCCGGATCGAAGTTCTGTCCGCTCATCTCCAACCGGTGCCCCTCGATGAGGTCCTCGATGACGGTGGGAAGTGTCCGGTCCACGAGGTTGTACTGCGACTCGTTCGGGACGTTCTCACGGAAGAGCCCGCCGTTCAGGTACGGTACATCTGCGTACCGGCCGGTTCGGAGTTTTGGACGGCGCTCGCCTTCGTCTGTATTGAACAGATCGTAGAACAGCGGCTTGATATACGCCTCGTAGAGCGTTCCGGGGATGGACTCGGCATTGTCCTCGTAGTCTCGAACCAATGTCCGCAGGAAGCCTTCTGGGAGGACGTCGCGCGTTTCGAGGAACTTGATGAACAGCAGGCGATTCATCAATGTGACGGCAAACAGGTCCTGGTCCTCCTCGGTTGCTGTCGGTGGGGCCTGGATGTCATCACGGAGGCATGTGTCGTACTCGTGTTCGTCGCTTTCGCCGAACAACAGCTCGATGTATAGCTCGTAGAACTGCTCGACATCCGCGGTCCGGGTGTCGCGGAATTCCTTTGGGGCGGTCTGGGTTAGGAGCGTGTGTAGACCCTCTGGATTAAACACCGAGACGAACGTCTCCAGCGTCTCCTCAATATCGACATCATCTACACTACCAGACCCCAAGTACCCGAGGTCACGGGCGACAGCGTTGATGACAGGTCGGAGGTCCAAACGCTCTACCTCACTGAATTCGAGGAAGTCACCTCCGTGCTCGGCACGGTAGACTACCCACTCGAATCCATCAGTAGCGATCCCGTAGTCGGGCCAGGCCTTGTTTGAGAGATAGTCGCCAACGAGTTCCTGTTCAGCGCGGTCGATCTTATTCGGAGACTTATTCTCCCCGATGACAACGAAATCACCACCGCGCTCAACCAGACGGAAGTCAGGGGCTTCCCGTTGGGTCGTGCCAGCAGCCGAACGTTGGCTGGCGGGACGGCCAGGTTCACGGTTCAGTCCGACGGCCTCGAGCAACGGCCAGATGAGATTCCCTTCAATCCACTCTTCGGGCTGGTTGCTTAGCGCGTCGATCGTGAGCGTTTCCTCGCCTGCGAGAACTCGTTCAACCAGGTGGGCGTCGGAAACGGTAGTGCCGAGGCTGTCCACGAAGTTCTCAAGTACTTCTCGCAACCGGCCTGGCTGGGTAGAATCGGGGGACATAGGAGTACTAAATCAATCGGATGACTTTGTGAACACACTCCTCCCAAGTTTACCTTCCGGTCGATGAGAGTGGCTACGAAAAGACACAGGTACAAATCGGATAAGGGCGGCGTTGGACCGGCGTGCATATACTCTGAAGACCTTATAGCCTATTCGCGTTCTTTCCGCTGGTCCCGACTATCTCTCAGCGGTGGCTTACTCACCCTAGTGGCCACATATCTTGGACGGTCGAACCACATGTCGTGATAGGGGCCGCAAGCCCGAAATCTGGTACTGTAGCTGATTATCATGAACGTCAAATCTCAGTACCAGATTTAAATGCTTAGCAAATAGTGACTTAGTATGGCTGGAGTTCAAGCAATCTTTCTTGCTATCTGTTTCCCAGTTCTTGCGATAGGACTCCACGAACTGACCCACCTAGCAGTCGCCCGGATTGCCTGCCCGCTTTCGATTGAACAGACCTCATGGGTCCCGTTCCGACTTCGTCTTGATTTTGAGAGACTGCCGGCAAAAGACACACTCCGGATGATTGCACTTGCCCCTCTATTTGTCGGCGGCGTGGCTGCTGCCATCGCTATTCAAACCGGTATTTGGCAACAGATTAAAATCGTCGATCCGTACTATCTCCATCATCTTATGATAGCGTACTGGTTCCTCTATATCATTCCCAGCCCTGCAGATATTCGACTAGCCATCTGGCCGTCGGTAGAAAACACACAGCGTGTTCAGGTGAACCCACAATGAGTGGACACTTAACCAACACATCAGGAATAGACGACAATCGTGCTGTCGCGCCAGTCATCGGGGTCGTTATTCTGTTTGGGTTTCTGATCCTTGCGCTCTCACTGTACCAGGTAGAAATTGTTCCACAGCAGAACGCGGAGACAGAGTTCCAACACTCCGGAGAGGTCCGTAACGATCTTGTTGAGCTCAGAGCGGCCATTCTACAAGCTGGTAGTATTGACCAGCCACAGTATCAGACGGTTCAGCTGGGTACTGCCTATTCAACCCGCACGTTCACAATAAATCCACCCTCACCAGCTGGAACCATACGAACGACGGACCCATATCCGATCACGATCTCGAACAATAGTGGCACACCTGAAGGGACGATAACGATTCCAACGCGATTTATTGAGTATCAGCCAGGGTACAACGAGCTTGATCGCTCTTCAACGTGGTATGACGCATCCGTGCTCTACCTTGATGCTCGTGACGATGGGGGTGGAATTGCGGTGATTGAAGATCAAGCCCTCGTTGATAACGGTGAGGTACAGATTACGGCTCTACAGAACGATTTTCGCCGAAGCGGGACCGGCCAAGTTACTCTTGAACTCCGCCCAGCTGAGAGTGTCACTAGTGAAATTCCAGAAGGTGATCTCACTGTCACTGTCCCGACGCGGTTGAGCGATGACGAGTACTGGAGCGGGACTGATATTCCAAACAATGAGTACAGTATTACGGACGACACAAACGACGATGGCGTCTACAACCTGACGCTTGATACAACCACCAGCAACCTGACTGTGGATACAGTTGGCGTACAGGAGGCGCCTGAAGATCCGACTCAGAACGATGCTGCGCGCATCGGTGGCAGTAGGAGTGGCGACAACAACGATGGCAGCACCAGTGATCCACTCCCAGCTGACGCTGTCGCGTTTAATGATCGAAATGGAGACGGTCTGTATAACAACAATGAACCAACCTACACCGAATCAGAAGCGGCACAGTTGGATGACCCCGTTGACTTAGTCATCAAAAAAGATATCATCAGTAATAAAATCGATATTGGAACCAAATCAGTACAATTGAAAGATGGTGCAAGACTGGAGACTACCAACGAACTGAAACTTGATGTCAGTGATGAAATCGACTTACAAGCTGGCACAGTTGATAGCGAAAATAAAATAACGCTGAAATCCAACAGCGGCGGGATTAACGCTCAAGAGACAATCTTAGAGAGCAAGAAGGAGATGAAAATAACCGCTAGCGGTGACGTCGGTCTTACTGGCGCCACTGTGGACAGCGATAACAAAATCACGGTAACAGCGTCGGGTGTTTTCACTGCCCAAGACGCAACCTTAGAGAGCAAGAAAGAGATGAAAATAACCGCTAGCGGGGACGTTGACCTTACCGGCGCGACTGCGGACAGCAGTGACAAGATCACAGTGACAGCGTCGGGTGCTGTCAACGCTCAAGATACAACGCTAGGAAGCGATAAAGAGATGAAAATAACCGCCAACGGTGGCGATGTTGATCTCAGCGGTAGCACAACGATAAGCAATAAAATAACACTCACTTCCTCCGCTGACATTGACCTGCGAAACACGGAAATTCAAGCACAGAATATCGATGCCTCGCCTGCGTCGTCGGGGACCCTGTTCGTCAATGATAATGGAGGCACTCGTGCGGATGGAGGCACCTACATTGAGAAGAAAAACGGGCAGGCCAATGATATCTCACTACAACAGGGGACGGTGGACGGAACACCTGAGAAGGGGGGTATCAAGTGATTGCTTCGGGTGAGATACGGCTGTCAGGCCTAGTGAACTCGTGACCGTCCTCCACAGAGCCTTACCGATATAACAAGACGTCAGAGACCGTCGACAAAGTATGCGAGAAATGTCCGAAAATTTGATCCGTTTTCAGCATCGACGCCGATGATCTCCCCAGCCGGTGGCTCCAAATATTGAACAAGGCCCACTTAGTGTCCTTTCGTGTGAGCTCTTGGAACTCGCTATGCCAGCTCCAAGAGCGAATCTCGTCGGCTTCATCCTTCAGTATGAAAAATACTGTCTCACTCATTGACCGCTAATTGGCGACATCGCCGTCAATTCTAGCGTTGTGTGCCTTTTTGAGTGCGTTTTGTTCACAGTGTTTGACCGCTGATCACGTTGACGCATCATGACAGGCTTCACGGAGGTCGTTCCACGCGTACACCCTGTCAGCCAGCAACTCCCGCAAGTCTTCGGCGTTGCGCCGAAAGACCCGTAGCCCAATATACTCGTTATATGCTTCCTCCTTCGTGAAATTTCAACTGTGATGGTTAGTGTGTCGAGAAGGTAGTGCTAACAGACGACCACGAAAAGGGGGTTATTGTTATATACACACCCGGCCGAAACGGAAAGTGTGACCCACGTCGCGTTGTATGCCCGCGTCTCGACCGACCGGCAAGACCACGAGCGACAGATCCGCGAGCTTGAGGAGTTTGTCGGCAAGGAGTATCCTGACGCAAGCGTCGAGCGGTTCGCCGATATTATTTCCGGGACTGATGACGAGGGTGGTGTAGAGTATCACCGTCTCCGTGAAGCGATCGCTGATGGGGAAGTCGACGTCGTCGTTGTTCATGAGTTATCTCGACTCTCCCGACTCGGTGGTGGCGAGATCCACAACTTCCTACAATTTGCCCTTGAGAACGAGACGAGCGTCCGAGACCTCGAGGTCGGTCTTGAGCTTGATGTCGACGACAGTATGGTCGATCAGGCGGTCACGCAAATGATTGCCGGGCTCATGGGCGACCTCGCTCGGATTGAACAGACACAGAAGGTTCGCCGAATCCAGTCGGGGATCGACGCTGCTCGAGAAGCCGGTAAGTGGACCGGTCGGCCGCCGACGGGGTTTGAGGTTGTCGACGGACATCTCCGGGTCGACCCAGAGGAGTACCTCCGGGTACGCGCCGGCATGGAGCGAGTCGCCAGTGGTGAATCACTTGCCGACGTCGCCGATGACGTTGGTGTCGCTGCGAGCACGCTCCGAGAGCTGTATAACGACCGCGCGGAGCTATATCTCCGTGGCGAGGCTGACGACGATCGCGTTGACACCGCCCTTGAGGATGTTCGCCCACTGAGTGAGCCCGCTGCTGAGCCTGACGAGGATCTCAACGAGCGGCTCAAGCAGCTCGAACAGAAGGTCGAGAATCTTGACTGAACACAATCCACAGTAGTGATCCATCTAGAGATTTGTTAGTAGATCTGTACAGAATATCGAGGATAACTGGTCTCTGGAATTTCTGTCAGTTTCAAATGATGTTTGGACCGGCGTGCTGAATGTAGCGCGCGTCTCAGTCAACAAGCGGTTCATCAGTTGTCCCGTGGAGAACAGCACATTCAATCACGGAGTATCCGCCCCCTCAAAGAACCCCGTAGTCATGGTTGAGTGTGATAACCGTAACCTCAGATCGCTTATGGGTACAAGCAGACTCCCCGCATAGTACCGCCAGATATTAACCACGAGTTGCCCCGATAATCAGCACACGATTAACCACAAAAGTGACTTGACAAATCTGGTTACAGTATATTTCTCGCTATTTGCGGTGCGACCGCACCTAATTGTTGCTAAGCGTATAACTGTATACCAATGTATGAATAAATAATTATTTTACACTACATTGAAACAGATACGTAATGGAAGCCGTACGGCTGGCGTATGTCGGTGGGTTCGGCCTCGCTGCTATGGCCTGCTTTCTGAGCATGCGTCGCGTGTCCCGAGTCACCGACCCGGACACACAGCGCGGTCTCGGTGCATTGTTAGGATTGGGCGGAGGCTGGGCGGTTGCTCACATCGGTCGGCTCCTCCCGATCTCGCCGACCGCACAGGTAGCGTTCTATCTCGTTGGACTCGTTGTCGGACTCGCAACCATTGGGGCGTGGCTGTATTTTGCCTCTGCTTATACCGGTCACGACTACCACCGCCGACCGCGGATCCGCCGAGCAGCGCTCAGTCTCTACCTTGGTATTAGCCTGATCAAAATCACTAATCCACTCCACGGGATGTACTTCGACACTACGACGACGACACAACCGTTCGCCCACGTAGTGATCGAACTGGGCACAATTCACTGGGTTGTGACTGGGCTCTCGTATGCACTCGCGTCGATTGGGTTCTACCTTGTGTATGAGATGCTCGACGAGTCAAAGTCTGACACTCGCGTACTTGGGGCGCTCGTGGCAACGACCTCGATACCCATCATCTTCTATGTGATCAGCCTCACGGATTCTACCGGACTGATTACGCTTCACTATGAGCCCCTCGGAGTTGCCGTGTTTGCGGTCGGTGTGCTCTACGTGGTTGAAGATCAGTTCATCGCAATCCCGCGCTTCTGGCGAAGACAAATCATTGACGACATTGACGAAGCGGTGGTCGTGATCGACGACCTCGGGCATATCCGAGACTACAATCAGCGAGCAATTGAGATGTTTCCCGAGCTATATGAGTGTGAGGGCACACCGCTGAGCGAGACTTTGCCGGAGTTAGCGCGAGTATCAGAGCGTGAAGACGGAATTATGACTATTGGGCAGGACGATAAGGACACTGAACGGTATTTTCACCTCACCGCCACATCTCTAACGCAGGCCGATCTCGAAGTCGGGCAGGCAATCGTCTGTACAGACGTGACTAATGTCGAGCGCCAGCGCAGACAGCTCAAGCGCAAGAACGAACAACTTGAGTGTCAGAACGAACAACTTGACGACTTTGCTGAGGCGATGACACACGAGCTACGGAACACACTGGCAATCGCGGAGGGGTACGTTGAGATGATTGCGACACAACGGACAGAAACAAGTACCAGACTGAATGACGACACCGTCGGGACGATCAAGAAAGCGCACGAGCGGATGGAGTGTATTGTCACCGACTTAGCGAGGTTGGCCCGGCGTGCACAGACGATTGATGAGATCGAGGAATGTTCGCTTAGTGAGGTAGTCGAGGCCGCGCACAATCATATCCATTCGGATGGACTGTCTATCTGTCTTGACGAGGATACGACGCTCCGGGTAAATCGTGCACTGCTGACGGAGTTGCATTTAACCGCTGGCCGATTTGCTGATCTGAACAACGCGACCGATCTAAAGGTAGGTATTGATCAAGAGATGATCACCATTACGACAGACGGTGATCCGATACCAGCAGAGATGGTTGACAATGTGTTCGCCTACGGTGAGGCGACGCCATCCGCGGAGACTGGGATGCTGTTTCCGACGATGGAGGCGATTGCGAGCAGCCACGGCTGGACAGTCGATATTGACCCGACGTACCAGGACGGAGTCCTGATCGAGATTGGCGGTGTTGAGATGTGTTCCTCTGCTGCATAGAGTCTTTGTATCTCGCACGCCGACTCTATCAGCTCTTAAATATTTCAACAGAGCCTGCTTTGTATGGATCACCAACTACCCGAAATTCTTTCGTCCTCGCCAGAGGAGAATATCAAGTCGATCGGACCGCCGGTCACCGGACAGCCTTCTCGATCCGTTCGATGAGGGTTTCGTACTGTTTCGGGCCGACATCCTTCTCAACGTAGTCAGTCACGTCGTCGAGGATCGCCTGCTTGGCTACCTCCTCGCTGCCCCGTCCAGTGTACAAAATAAAGGGAAGCGTCGGATGGCGGTCTCGGACAGCGTTGAGAAACTCGATGCCGTTCATACCCGGCATCTTGTAGTCGCTGACGATACAGTCGATTTGCTCGGCTCGAGGGACTTCAGAGAGGTGTTCGAGCGCTGTGAGAGGGCTCGCCGCTTCGGTTATGGAGAGCCGGTCTGACTGTTCGTTCAAGAAGACGCGGGTCATCTCGAGGCTTTGTTCGTCATCGTCGACGACTAGTACCTCGATGGGACCGCTTCCGTCCGACACCGACCCGAGCTCATCGACCGCGAGCAGGTCAGCGCGGAGGTACCGGCCGAAGAGGTTCAACAGGCGAAACGATGGAAACTGAACGCTGATCCGTTCGGCCCGGTCCGGCGCGTTCAGATACAAGACGACTGCCGGCGCATCGGCTCCCGAGAGACTGAACCGAGCGACGTCGTCCCGGTCAACGGTGATCCGATCGCCGCCATCTGTCGGTTCGAGTCGTATCGCTGTGGCTGAGACAGCGAGCCGACAGGATCGTCTGTCGTCAGCTTGGTCGTCCGCGCGTCGGTGGGAGACAGACACCTGCACGTCGACGAGCAGTTGTTTAAAAAGCAGACGCTGGAACTTCACGAGCGTCGCAGCGTCGGCCTGCATGGCGAGTGTCTCGCGTCGGTTTCCGCTGTCGAACGCCAGGGTGACAGTCTCCGTCGAGTCAGCGGCGGCGGCCATCGAGACGTCCCGTACAATATCGAAAACCTCGTTGATGTCGATCCGGCGCGCTACGTCCCCGGTCTGGACGCGAACCTGTGTAGGCGTCATCGCAATACGCCCACGGCTCGGCGCACTGCTCGTCGACCGGCTGAGGTCGACCATGGCACTGAACTCGGCAGTGATCGGATCTGTCAACGCTCGTTTTTTGACAGAATAATCTATAAACCTTTGTCAACATTTTATTGGAATGATACTTTAGACGATGGTACAGTCGATATTCAGGGCGTGATGGGTTGCTCCAATCTAGAGTGAGTGGTCATACTGTATTCTATCTCGATAGTCAGGTTGACCAAATATCTCGTGTGAAAACTACTTCCAAAACAATATATGACACACTAACAGTCTCAAGCACATGACTGAATCAACAGGAATCTCTATCCTCCATGTTGATGATGACTCTACCTTCACGAATTTGACATCCGAGATGCTCTCAAAACAAGTGGCCCAGTTCACTGTTGAAACAGTGATGAGCCCCAGCGAGGGGCTAGAGCGACTCGATACAACTGACTTTGACTGTATCGTAAGTGATTATCAAATGCCACGCCAGGACGGCATCGAATTTCTTGAGGCCGTACGTGGGGATTATCCGAACTTGCCATTTATTTTGTACACCGGCAAAGGGAGCGAAGCAGTCGCAAGCGATGCGATCGCTGCCGGCGTCACAGACTACCTTCAAAAAGAATCTGGAACGAGCCACTATGCTGTTCTTGCGAATAAGGTTCGTAACGCGGTAGAGAGCTACCGGCAACGAGAGCGTGCACAAGCGAGTCATGATCGATTGCGCCAGATTATCGATATGCTCCCACAGCTCGTTTTTGCCAAAGATGAAGTCGGCAAGTTCTTGTTGGCAAACGAGGCCACTGCCGACGCGTATGGAACTACGGTGAGCGAGCTTGAAGGGTCGACAGATGCCGATTTTACTGACCGTAAAAAAGAGGTAGAACAGTTCCGTGCTGCTGATCGGGCCGTTATTGAGTCCGGCGAACCGACACATATTCCTGAAGAACAGCTGACGACCGCAGATGGTAACACGCGGGTCTTAGAGACAACAAAGATTCCGTATGACCCGGTTGAGACGGACGGCAAAGCCGTGCTCGGTGTCTCAACGGACATTACCGAGCGCAAGGAGCGAGAAGCCGAACTTGAGAGACAGTCCGCTGCTATGGAAGCGGCGATGGACGGGATCTCGATCCTGAACGAGGAGCTTGAATACACTTACATGAACCAGGCTCACGCCGATGTCTTTGATTATGACGCCGATGAGCTTCTCGGCAGCAGCTGGCGGCGACTGTACGGCGACGACGAGACCGTGCGGATCGAGCAGGAGGTGTTCCCAGTACTCGAAAGCGAAGGTGAATGGCGCGGCGAGACTGTAGGCAAACGACGCGACGGGACCGAAGTCTGCCAAGAAGTTGCACTCTCGTTGCTTGAGGACGGCAACGTTATTTGCACGAATCAAGACATCACGGGTCATAAAAAGCGCGAGCAGGAGCTAGAGCAGACCAATACCGTCCTCCGAACCATTGTGGAAAATCTTCCGGTGGGTGTGCTAGTCGAAGATTCCAACCGGGATGTACTAATGGCGAATGACCTGCTGGGAGAGACGCTTGGTGTGCCCGCAACTGGTGATCAGCTGATTGGGCGTGACTGCGCTGCAGCCGCTGAAGAACTCAAGGAGCTATTCGCTGATCCTCAACAATTTATTGACGATGTCACCAACCGAATTGAACGCCGAGAACCGGTTCGCAATGAGGAGCTCACACTCGCAAACGGCCATGTGGTTGAGCGCGATTACGTTCCGTACACCCTGCCTACGGGAGATGCACACCTGTGGCTGTACCGCGATGTAACCGAACGTAAACAGAGAGAACAGGAGCTTAAACGGAGTCGCCAGTTCCTTCGAGATACACAAGAAGTCGCACACGTTGGTGGCTGGGAGTTTGACTTACAGTCTGAGACACTGCGTTGGTCGGATGAAGTGTATCGTATCCACGGACTGAAATCGGATGCCGACGTGACCATTGAGGATGCCGTTAAGTTCTATCATCCGGATGATAGAGAGACAGTACGTGACGCGTTCGACCGTCTCACGACAGGAGGCGAACCGTACAATCTAGAGTTGCGGATTGTCACAGCCGACGGCGGCACACGCTGGATCAGCACACTCGGAGAACCAGTATTTGATGATGACACAGTTGTTGCTGTCCAAGGAACGTTTCAAGATATCACCGAACGCAAAGCACGGGAAGAAGAGCTGAGAATGGTTCGTGATCAGTTTGAGCGATTCGCGGGTAACGTCCAAGATGCGTTTTTCTTGTTACCAGTCGATTATTCTGAAACCTTGTACGTGAATCCGGCAGTCAAGAGAATCTATGGGATTACACCCGAGGAGGCTTATGATGACCCGATGGCTTGGCTCCGACACGTCCATCCTGATGATAAGCATGAGTTACTTGAGCAGGTGGAGGCACAGCAGTCTGAGTCACCAGAGTGGCCAATTAAACAGGAATTCCGTGTTGACCATCCTGACCGTGGTATGCGCTGGGTACGGGCCAGTCTTGACGTGCTTGATGACGAGACTGGCAGCCCGTCACGTCTCACCGGTATCACGACAGATGTTACTGAACAGATAGAACGCGAACAGCAGTTGGCAGCACAAACTGAGGAATTAGAGCAGTTGGCGACCAAGTACGCATCCCAGTATCGAACGCTATTCGAGGAATCGCCGGTAATGACGGTTTTGACTCGATCAGAGGATGGTCGACCGGTTATCGAGGATTGTAACGGTCAATTTGTGGAGACACTTGGCTACGATGTGGATGCGGTAATCGGGTGTGAACTTACGGAGTTTTATACTCCTGAATCGGCGGACAAGCTCCGATCAGGAGGGTACTCCCAGTCGCTCGCTGGAGAGTTCACTAATGAGAATCGTGATTTAGTCGCTGCCGACGGTGAGGTCACTGAGACAGTTTTGCGCTCCGTCCCGCGCCGTACAGTAGACGGAGACACCGTCGGGACAGTAGCAATGTATATTGATATCTCAGAACGTGAGTCGGTGAAACGCGCAAACGAGCAGCTCGAAGAGTTCGCAAGTGTTGTCTCACATGACCTACGGAACCCGCTCAACGTCGCTACCGGGCGGCTTGAATTATTATCGGACGAATGCGACAGCGAGCATCTCAAGGGACTGAGAAAAGCGCTCAGGCGGATGGAAACGCTGATTGGTGACCTGCTAACATTAGCTAGAGAAGGAAAAGCGGTGACCGACACTCAGGCGGTTAATCTTGCCGCGCTAACTAACGGATGCTGGGAGACTGTCGAGACAAGTCAAGCGATATTAGTTAATAATATTAATCGAGATATACAAGCTGATAGGAGCCGCCTCAAGCAGGTGTTTGAGAATCTGTTTCGGAATGCAGTCGAACACGGTCAAACAGATGTGACGGTGACAGTTGGAGAGTTAGCTAATGGATTCTACATCGAGGACGATGGCCAAGGAATCACCCCCGATGAGCGTGATGATGTCTTTGAGGCAGGCTACTCGCAATCAACAGACGGAACAGGGTTTGGATTAAGTATTGTCGAACAGATCATTACTGCTCACGACTGGCAAATTCATGTCACAGATGGGAGCGATGGTGGAGCACGCTTCGAAATTACGGATGTTGAACTCGTGGCGTCGTAGGCCTCACGCTAGTTTTTGACACGGCTGTTGGTGGGCCGAATGGGGAACCACATTGAACGACCCAATCACCAGACGGCAACGGTCTGGATCCCGTATCAATCTTTGGCGAGAGAACACCCCTGGTGACGGCGAAGGAGATATCACTCTGTACTGCCGCCGTCACTCACCGGCTTGACCGATCCACCGGCTTGAGGGCCGACATTATCAGCCGTTACGCTACCGAGCCGGTCAGGCTCTGTATCAATCGTGAACCCACTGAGGCGGTCTTGAAGTCTTCCTGCTCGCTCTTTTAGATCGTCTGCGTTCTGAGAGACCTCCGAAAGAGACGAGGTTTGTTCTTCGGCCGCTGCCGAGACGTTATCGGACTCGCTGTTCACCTTGTTCGCCGCGTTGGAGACATCCTCAACGATGGTTACGACTTCCTCTGTAGAGGCGGCTTGACTGTCTGTGGCGTCGCTGATCTCTTGGATACCATCATTCACCCCTTCGACGGTGGTCGTGATCTCATCGAGAGCAGTGAGGGCTGACTCGACTGTATCAGCACCCGAACGAACCCGCTCCTGCATTGACTCCATATCATCAACAGTCTCATCTGAATTAGACTGGACACGCTCAATCCGCTCGGTAACGTCATCAGCAGCCTCCGCAGTCTCCTCAGCAAGCCCCTTCACTTCGTCCGCCACCACAGCGAACCCGGACCCGGCCTCACCGGCACGCGCCGCTTCTATCGAGGCATTAAGTGCGAGTAAGTTCGTCTGCTCAGCAATATCCTCAATCAACTCTACGACCTCTCCGATTTCATCAAGCTCGCTCGCCAGCGTATTGACTTGATCTACAGTTCGCTCAGACTGAGACTCGATATTTTCCATCTCATCAATTGCTTCTGACGCGGCCGCTTGGCCGTTATTACTGAGCTCAACCGCATTCTGAGAGGCTGTGGCAACTTCGTCTGCTGAGGAAGCGACTTCTTCTACCGTCCCAGAGAGATTCTGCATCTCGTTCGACGCCTCTTGACTCTGCTCGTGTTGGGTATCGGCGTCTGCCGCGATTGCTTGGATAGAGTCTGCGACCTGCTCACTGGCGCGCTGTGTCTCGGCTGTCGACGCGCTCACGTCTTCACTTGCAGACGCGACCTCATCAGCGAAGGCTTGAATCTGTGCGAATGTCAGCTCAAGATCTTCCACCATTTCGTTGAACGTAGTGGCTATTTCCGCCATCGCCTCGTTGTCTACGTCGGTATCAAGTCGGCGGGTGAAGTCACCGGCCGCACACTCAACCATAACCGATTGGTAGTCGGCAGCAGCCTGCTCAAGTTCCGCATTGAGTTCTTGCATTTCCTCACGCTGTTCGGCCGCCTCTATCTCCTTTTCTTTGGCACGATCTCTCGCTTCTTCTGCTTCTTCCAGTTTCTCTTGGACCTTCTCGCGGGCCTGTTGTCGCTGAATCGCGAGCGACTGCCAAAGGAACGTGATTGTCCCCGCAAGCATGAGCACCCCAACAGCGTGTATCCCACCCCAAACGATCGGGTTAGCCATCGCTGCCTGATGGTTGTAGACCGTGAACCACTCGATGAGCCCGAAGACGCTGTGTTGGATAGCGACATACCCAATCGTGATCGCAAACGGTACCCAGTCTTCATACAGTGCAACAACCCCGACTCCCACAAAGTAGAGAAAATGTGCCTCGATGAATCCACCAGTAAAGTAGGCTAACACCGACGCCTGTGCCATGAACGCGACCGCGCCCGTAGCCGCCCGAACTCGACGAGAAAGTGCCGGGATTGCAGCTATCACTACCAATCCCAACACTATACCACTGCCGACCACGGAGTGTAACATCGGGATGACCGGCAGTTCAGCACCGGTGATCGACTCCGCGCCCACCATCCGACTCACACCGAAGACAAACGGAAGTAACGCGAGTGTGAACGCCAAGACACCAATATGTCGCCGTTTGAACGTCTCGTCAGGAATCTCTTTCCCATTCGGCGTATTCTCGATATAGGTTTTAACTGGCGATTCTGTATCTCCCAATTGCATATACATTTGCTGTGCGATACCATACTTAGTCTCTCGCCTCAAGTTCTCGTTTTTGAGAATGTCTTAAGTTGTTGAGCCAGATGACGCAGTCGGGGCCACTGGTTGATATTGATCGGGGTTATCCAGAATCAAGGAGAATACCTGCGGCTTCAGCCGCAGGATGAATCCGACAACTGGCGATCAAACAGCGGCTCGGTAGCACGTTCTGGGTTTCCAATCCATACGTTCAAGTGAAAAAAACCACTACCCAACGGTAAGGTCAGGTCGGAACGGAGCGGATTCCGAACGGCCTTCGGAGGCGGCCTTGCCGCTAATCCAATGAGACAGTATCCGAAGCACTGACGCGGTGAACGCGAATCCTCGAAGGGTTCGTCTCATGCCCGTCGGCTGAGCAAGCCCGAAGATACCTCCGAATCCCCCGACGTGTCAGCGACTCGTTGCTGGCAAAAACAACAGATGGGAGTCAACGGCACCGAGGATAGGAGTAACGGCGGTTTGGCACCGCCAGACAGTCACCGACCACGACGACTGGGTTAAACGAGTTCCCGTAAAGTGGCGGCGTCCGTGGTTGCGAACCTGAAACTCCCACCGCTCGGGATTCCTCGCTTTTAGAGCGGGGAGGATATCAGTGAAAACCTCTAGGCGTATGTATGCAGTTGTATTGGCACCGTCGCACGCTTCGGCCAAGTCCAAATCCGGGGCTTTCGACCGCCCTCACCGCTGCTGAGCGGGATGATAGTTGTGTGATGTCAGTGTTCGTGCTGGATGACGCGATTTTGTCACAGGCCGACGGCTTGGGAGTTGCATTCATGCTCGGTTCCCTCCGTGAGCTTCGAGACTGGTACCGAGGCTATGGTAGTGATCTCGTGATACAGCACGGAGACCCGACCGACATCGTGGGTCATATCGCACGGACTATCGGAGTCGAACGGGTTGTGTGGAACCAAGATTACTCACGACTGGCTCGTCAGCGTGACCGTGCGGTTCAGCGTGCGCTCACTCGCACTGGAGTCACCTACACGTCCGTTCCAACCGGACAGGCAGCCAGGACGAGTTCATCTACAACGCTACCCTCGGACCCAGAGGCGTATCTGGCTAACCCACATACACTAGCTATTGAAACTAGAGAGGTGCCACGACTTTCAGACCTTCGTGAAGAGGAATACGACTCTGCGCCCCTCACCGCTGGTACTAAATCTGCTCGAAAGCAATTACGAGCTCTGTCAAACGGAACGACGTATCGTCGGTATGATGACGGTAGGTCGTTTTTGCCTTAATATGAGATAGTGCTCGATCGGGTCCAAAGAGTGGGATTCACAAGACTAAGATCTTGTACTTCTAGCCGGCGCGAATGTTTCCTGTCCTAGTTTTTCTGCGATACTGGTTGCCCTGGTTATCACTCACAATATTTTGGTCGTGTCGCAAAGCGGTCTAGAGTTTGCCTTTGGTGCTCTCAATTGAGAGGTCACAGCTAATTGCTGTTTTGGTCGATCGCTGGAGCAGTTCGTCGAAGAACGACTGGTAGTGCTCTGGATCAGCATACTTTACCAGCCGAAGTTGGAGTATCGCCTCTAATCCCTCCGTTGTCCAGCGCATCCACTGGTTCTTACAGCGCTTGCTGACCTCACCCATCAGCCGTTCGACGGGGTTCGAGGTCCACGGCACCTCGAACCCCTCGACAGCCTGCTCGGCAAACGTCACGATCGACGGCAGCCACCGCCGAAGATACCCCGCAGCCTTCTCTGACCCGTACTGATCCAACTGCCACGCTGTCTTCTCGATACGCTCGGTCGTTCGCGCGATCCGCTCGCGGATCGCCGCGAACTCCTCGTCTGGACAGTGCTTGGCGACCGAATTCTTCAGATGGAACACCTCGTCGATCACCTCCGAGACGATCTCGTTCCGCCGATTCAAGGAGAAGACGCCGTCGTCCCAGAGGTTGTAGTCAAGCGTTCGGCCGACGTGGACGAGATCGAGTTGGTGATTGCGATTTTCGTCGGTAAATGCTGTGACGATGCCGTCATCAGCGTCACTGACGACCGTCGCGTCGTCAGTGACTGCGTCGATGTCATCGAGGTCGGCTGCTGTCTCGTCCCACTCAGCGTTGACCGAGAGATCCAGCAGAGAGCGTGACTCCTCGGCAGTATCTTCGCCGAGCGTGGCCTGGACGGAGTGGTACGAGCGGTCGTCGTCTTGGCTGTGGCACTTCGTGCCGTCAGGAATAACAGCGTCAGCCTCTGTGTCAGCGACACAATCTGGAAGGAACTGCTTGAGCTTGTTGCCGTACTCTTTGGCGCGACGGTTGATAGTGGTCGGCGACGGCATCCTCTCGGAGATGCTGTCGCCGTGGTCAGCAGCGTCACGATAGCTGAGCGAGGTGGCGAGATCCACACTTTTGGCCGCGATGTCCTGCTGATAGCGGTTTTGCCCGTCGAAGCTGAGAACATCTTCGACGGGCCGGAAGTAGCTGGCTTCGTCGTGGTCAGCGGCGGTATCTTCGACGTAGTGAAGGTCGAATTCGTGTTCACCGGCGGTTGTAACGGCTGTGCGGGTATCGGTTCCAGCTCGTTGGAATCGTTGTTGACCGTTGCCGTTGGCATATTTTTCGCCACAGAGCGCCTCGACGCGGCTCGCGTCGAGGCTCTCGACCAGTCCTTCGAGAAGAACTGACTCGACGTTCTGGTCAGTGATGAACTCAGCCAGCGTGGCCAGCGGTATCGTTTTGTCGTCGTCGATGCTAACGGTCAACCGCACGTCGATTGTGGCGTGCATGGGTCTCCTCTCAGGCTGGATACCAGAGGCGACCCGTCCCTCACGGGAGCCAGTTGCTACTGAACTCTAGAGGACTTTGCGACACGACCCAAAGATTAAAATCCAGAATATCTGATGCGGCACTAACCGTTAAATCACAGACACCCTCAGTCGTATTCTGAGATTGAAGTCTGGTCGCAACGTCATGTAGAGCTTCGATTGTCTCGCCAGGCGAGTTGGTCATATCAAACAAATGGGAGCAGAGCCGATAAAGTCACTTGTTAAAGGAGTAGAAGAAGTCACTTCTCAGCTGCCAACGGGAGTCTAATCGTAATCTCGGTGCCACTTGGCTCGGGGTCGTCAACACGAATCTTTCCGCCAGAGTGAGTGATGGTCCAATAGACGAGCCACAATCCGAGTCCGCTGCCGTGAGAGAGTGTCTTGATAGCTCCGCCCGATTCAAGAACGTTTCTGTCAAACTCCGGAATACCAGGACCATTGTCTCGTACGCGGAGGATACCCCACGAACTGTCAGCAGTAAGGTCAACAGATACACGTGGTTCGTCGCTGTCGTTGTGGACTACAGCATTAATCAGTAGCTCTTCGATAGCGGTATCAATCGAGTCAGACGCAGAGGCAACAAGTTGAGCCGGGGCCGAAACATCGATACTTGCGTTAGACCAATTCTGATCAGTCTCTTCCGCAAGATTTTGAACTAATTGTCCGAGGTCTACCGGGGCCGGCTCGCGTGGATCACTGAGGCCGTCAGTAATCTTTCGTGACTTCTCGCTCGTCGCCAACAGACCGTTAGCTCGCTCAACGATGACATCGGCAGCAGCTTTGAGGTCACCATCGAGTTCATCTTGAAGCTGCTTGCCTCGACCACGGATTACATTCACATCGTTGCGAATATTATGGCGCAAAATATTGTCGAAGACTTTCAGCTGTCGCGTCCGCTTGTCGAGATTGGTGACGTCCCGACAGATCGCAACTGTGCCTGTGAGTTCTCCATCCTCATAGTAGGGGTACCGACTCGTGTAGAAGACCGCCTCCTTATCAGTATGTGTGAACGTCGGCTCAACACTGTATTCGACTGGCTGTTCGGTCTCGATTACACGCTGTTTCTGCCGGGCAATCTCTGTGGCAGTGGCTGCGTCCATAAACTCGTATTCACCATCGCCGAGTAATTCATCTCTTGAGAGCCCGGCAAACGAGCACAGTGCGTCGTTAACCAGTCGAAACTCTCCCTCACAGCTCTGGAGCATAATTGGATCCTCAAGCCGCTCAACAATATCACGATATAAGGAGAGCCGTTGTTCAATCTCTTTCCGTTCGGTGATATCCCTTTGGACGGCGACAAATGCTTTCGGCTCACCGTCTTCGACGATTGGAGCGATAGTCTGATCAGCGACGTACTGGGAGCCGTCACGCCGTTGATTTGTGATTTCTTCATGCCACGTGTCGCCGGCGGTGATCGTCTCCCAAAGGTCACTGTAGTAGTCGTCGGTCATCTCTCCAGAACTGATAAGTTCTGGCGACTCACCGACAGCTTCTGTTCGACTGTAGCCCGTAATTGATTCGAACGCTGAGTTGACGTAGTTAATCTTCCCAGTAGTGTCGGACATCCAGATCGCGTGACCAGAGGACTCAACCGCTTGTTTGAATAGTTTCAGCGACTCTGTGCGTGTTTTGAGACGTAACGATTGAGTCCGCAGTCTGGTGAGCGCCTCTGTCCGCCACTCTAATTCGGCCTTTTTGATCGGCATCGAAACCACTTCGTCGGCGGTTTCGAACACAACGCTGTCGGCAATCTCACCACGATCGGTTTCAATAACGGAGAGGTCTGCTTCCGGAATGAGCAGAAGGCATGGCAAGAGAGCGGGCTCAGCCTCGTGTTTCCGAGCTCGGAGCGTTTCAGCATGCGTCTGTAACATCTCCGCATCAAGGATACAACAATCGAATGCCGCTGTTCCGACTGGCTGGTCAGGATCGACAAGCGTGTAGCTGTCGTGGGATTCAATCCACTCAACAATCAGCCGCCGATTTCCTTTATCAGAGAGTAAGGGGAACAAGGCCGCTTGGTCAGTAACATCATCAGAGGAGTCATTTACAGAAAGTGTATCGTTCATCGATCGCCCCCCTCGCTATTGTTTGGAGCCTCAGTCGTCTGTAACTCAACAACAAAGGCTACGCCAGGCTGATCCGTCTCAGTTGCTTCACTGGGCAACTCATCCTCACTACAGTCCGCGATCCAGACTTTCCCATCGTAACTCTCAACAAGATTATCAACAAGGAACAAACCCATTCCGGTCCCCCCGCTCTCTAGTCCCTTCTGACCTTCTTGAAACAGGTCTTTTCGGACGTCGGCTGGAATTCCTGGTCCGTTGTCAGCCACTCTGACACGGACGGTGTCATCCATCTCTTCGACGGTGATGACTACCTTCGGATGTGTTGTCTGATTGTGTTGGACCGCATTGTTGACAAGGTTCCGAAACACTGACGAGAGCAACTCATTCGCCAGTACGCGCGTTTCTTGATCGGGTGGGTCTGGCATCGTAATTTCTGCGTCGGAAAACGTCTCCCGACGCTTTTCGAGTTCTTGAGTGAGGAGTTGTCGAAGTGAGATCGGCTTGAGATCTGGTGTTTCATCACCGTGAATGAGTGCTGATAGGTCACGGGCAACGTTTGTAAGTTCAATAACATGATTTCCTGCCCGGAGGACCCGGTCAAGTTTCTCTTTACCGTCCGAAGAGAGCTCATTTTCAAGCATTTCCCCCCACGAAACAATGACGTTCATATCATTTCGGATATCATGACGGAGAACTCTGTTCAACACGTCGAGTTGCTCACGTTGCTCACGAAGACGTTCTTGGAGATCTCGGAGATCAGTAATTTCGTGATTAACGGCGATGAACTGCGTGATATCACCATTTGGGTTTTCAACCGGAGCAATTGTTTGTTGGACAATATACCTCTCGCCGTCTTTGCGTCTGTTGACAACCGTGCCATGCCACGTCTCACCGGCGGTGATAGTCTCCCACAGCTCTTCATAGAACGCCTCATCGTGTTCACCATATTTGAGCATCCGCGGGGTATTTCCGACGACTTCCTCACTTGTATACCCTGATTGTGACTCAAAACCTCTATTGACGTACTCAATTGTCCCGTCGACGTCGGTGATCAATACTCCGTGACCGGCGTGTTGGTCGCGGATTTGGCGGAGTTGCTCACGTCGGTTGAACGCGACAGTCGACTGGTCTCGCAGGCGGAGAGCCATCTCTAGTTGTTCGCCAAGTCTGTGTTCTGCGAGTGGCATATCGATCAGCCCATCGATAGCATCCCACAACTCCGGGTGTGTCTCGCGGAGACGATTACAGATCTGGCGGTGCTTTGCCTCGGGGACCAACAACAGATACGGCAGCACAACCTGCTCATGTTGCTTTCGTGTGAGCAGTTCCGAGCGGTGCTCATTGAACGCTGTCCTGTCGACGAGACAGCAGTCGAACGCCGCCTCAGCGATATCTACGCTCTCGACAATCGTATATTGGTCATGTGTGGTTAGCCACTCTGTGAGGACACGTCGGTTCCCTTGGTCACTAACCAGCAGCAGGACGCGCTTCGCTTCGTCGGCCGTCTCTTGATATGGCTGCTGTTCGTTCGTGGACATGAGGTTTGATCGTGTGGGCTCGTATTTGGTGCCTATATCACGCGAGGGCTACGATTGGTCGGTGTCAGCCACATCGCGACTAGTGCCGCCAGTATCCTCGTTCCAGTCAGGCGTCCCAGTGAGAATGCCCCGAAGTTGTGGGAGAGGCTCCCCGACGCGTATCCCGTCGGCCGTAATCTCAAGTTCGCGAAGGCTGCGTTCGAAGTCGCTCGTTCGCATTTTCAGTGTCCCAATCACTTTCCGCATCTCGCCACGGTACTCAACGTGGCGCAGGAACACAATATTATCGGCAAGATTGCTCGTCCGCTCTTCAGACGCTTGGAAGTCCCCGGTGATATTGTGGACTTCATTAACCAGGAGAGTGGTGACACCAGCAGCCCGCAGGAACCGGCCAATCCGCACCAACGCACCCGTCGTGTCGGCAAGTCCACGGAGATTCTCTTGGAAGCCTTGTGACCCATCAATCATCACCACCTCAGTACCGTTGGTAACGGCCTCCCGGAGGAGATGCTCAAATTCACCAACCGTATACTCATCGGGGGAGACGTCGACAATAGAGAGTTCGCCGCTGTCCAGCGCAGCCTGAAGTGGAAGCCCAATTGCTTCTGCCCGATCACGAATTGTCCATTCTGCTTCTTCGAACTGGAATACCACGCTCTGTTTGCCCTCAAGTGCTGCTTGGATGAGGAACTGAAGCCCAGTCGTTGTCTTGCCGACGCCGGTTGGCCCGCTAAGCATTGTTATCGTGCCATGATCTAACCCGCCATAGAGCAACTCATCGAGTTCGTCCACGCCAGATGAGAGCGGTTCCGTGTCGATCACTTGTTTCTGCGTATCGGGCACGAGTGCCGGCCATACTTCCAGTCCCGCCGCAGAAATATCGTAGAAATGATCCCCACGCCGGAACGACGACCCTCGGAACTTAGAGATACTGACCATCCGGCTCTCAGGAGTCACATCAAGAGAAATGACAGTATCAACAAGAAACTGAATATCATCGTCTGTGATTGGCCCGCCAGCTTGAGACGTTAACATGCCCATCGCGTCAATTTCTTTGAGATAATCAAGGAGACCGAGGATTCCGGACCGGAATTGCCGCTCGTCAGTTGTAAGATGTCGGAATTCTGTGATTGGGTCCAGTAACACGCGGTCTGGGTCGATCTCATCAATCTTCTCACGGAGATCGGCAATAAAGTCCGGCTGTTCGACTTCCGCTGACTCAAAGACGCTGTACGAGTTACGCTCTGAGAACTGTTCTTGAGTCGGGGAAATATTATGGAAGTGAATTTGCTCGGTATGAAGATCGAACGCATCTGCGGTTTCCTCAACGTACGCCTGTGGCTCACCCATGTTGACGTACAGAGATGTCTCGCCAGCGTCTATCCCCGCCGAAAGAAAATGTAAGCCGAAAATTGTCTTCCCTGAACCAGGAGACCCGCGTATAAGCACGTTTCGCGGGTGGATGAGACCGCCGTTTAAAATATCGTCCAACCCACTAATACCCGTAGACAATCGTCGATCTGTCATAATAGGGTATTACTCTTAGTCTTCAAGTAGTTTGTTGCTGTGACCGTGCTCTAGTCTTGTCTTTTATCGACGGACAAGGCGAATACCCCGAGGCGATTCACTTTCTCCACCAAAGTCCAGAACTCACTCTACAAGTTCGACCCCCGTAAATTCGAACCGTGTACCACCCTGTTCACTCTCGGTCACAGTAATCTCCCACTCGTGAGTGCTGGCAATTTGCTCGACGATCCGCAGGCCGAAGCCGGTCCCCTCCTCATTGGTCGAGTAGCCCGCCTCAAATATTTCCTCGCGGTCACTCCCTGGGATACCGGTTCCGGTATCCGCCACGTAGAAGCCGTTCTCTATTGTACCGACGGATACTGTCACGTTTTCGTCGTTATGTTCGACTGCGTTACGATAGAGATTCTCAAATAGTTGCTGAAGACGGCTCTGATCGGCCTTGACAACCTGAGAGACATTAGATTCGAGTGCTGCCTGTCCCGTGCCAACGGTTTGCCAACTGTCCTTGGCTATGTCCGCAAGTCCAACTGGTTCGGGCTCACCAATCTTCTCACCCTCTCGTGCCAGTGTTAGTAAGTCCTCTATGAGCGCGCCGATCCGATCGAGTGCCTGGGCAACACCCTCAATATGGTCACTCTCGCACTCCTCACGAATCAGTTCTAACCGTCCGACAGCCACTTGAAGCGGATTTCTTAAATCGTGGCTGACAATGCTGGCGAACCCCTCAAGTCGCTCGTTCTGACGTTCGAGTTCCCGTTTGTTCTCGACTTCCTCGGTGACATTCTGTGAGACTGCCATCACGTACTCGATCTCATTGTTGTTGGTCCGAACAGGGGCGGTCTGAATTCGGTATTGCCTGCCCCCGTACTCCTGTCCGAACGTGCTGGCATTCCCATTCAGCGTTTCCTCGTAGTAGTGACAGAGTTCATTCGCGATGTCTTCCGGGAACAGATCGTGTGATTTCCGACCCTCGATATCGTCGGGAGGTAGGCCAATGTTGCCCAGTTCTCTGCCACCGGCGCGTACGTATTCGAGATCCGTGTTGATGAGGAATACCGCACCGTCCGGGAAATTCTTGGCTAGTGTCTCGTACTGGTTTTTTAACTCCTGTAACTCCTGTTCACGTTTTTTTCGGTGGGTCACATCCCGGAGTGTTCCAACTGAGCCGTTGAATTGGTCGCCTTCGTACGGGAGAACGCCCATTTGATCTTCACAGACAATCGGGTCACCCTCCCGCGGGTGCACCGTCACTTCGAATGTGAGCGTTTCCGGGCCATCACTTGACAACAACCGTCCCAACTGGTGTTCTGCCTGTTCGACAGCCTCCTCGTCTTTGATGAGCGACGGTGTGTTCCCAAAGATAGTTTCCCGGTCGTAGCCGACTAACTCGACGAACTTGTCGTTGACGTAGGTGAACCGTCCCTCCTCGTCAATCACGTACACTGCGTCGGTCAGTGCTTCAATGATCGTTTCGTACTCTTCTAATCCTCGCTTGCGGTTCTCGCGCTCGGTGACGTCCTGAAACTTTGAAAAGATCGACTGTACGTCCCCTTCTGCGTTGGTAACAACACGGTTGTGCCACTCACCGGTGAATACTTCGCCGTCCTTTCGGACGTTCCGATTGAGTGCGTGTTCTCCGCCATTGGCATTGAGGAGGCTCTCGACGACAGTGCCAATTTTGTCATGGTCATCGGCGGCGACAATCATTTCCCATGGTTCGCCGCGTATCTCTTGCTCACCATATCCAAGGATTTCTTCAGCCCGTGCGTTCAGCCGTTCGAATCGGAATGTGTTGTCCCACTGGACGGCCCCAAGTGGGGATTCCTCGAATAACAGCGCGAGTTCCTGCTGTCGTTGGCGAGTAGTCTGCTCGTGTTCGACGCGATTAAGCGCTGCTATGAGACTCCCTGCCAGTAGTTCTCCGAGCGCGGTGTCCTGTTGATCGAAGGCTGCTCGCCTCTCGGAGCCAGCGATCAGTACCCCATGGTCAGCAAGTGGCAGATACAAGTGACCGGCGAGATCAGTTCCGGTGTTGTGGCTGTCCGAATCCTGCTGTACATCTGCTATTACTGCTGGTTCGCCGTCGCGGTAGACTCGTCCCGCGATACTGTCCGTCACAGGAAGCGGTTGTATATCTCCGATGAGCGAGTTTAGCTCATCTGTCTGTGCCACGGGAACCAGTTGAGTGTCGTCAGCTTCGGAGACGTGGATAGCATTTGCCTTGAAATTGAGGATATTACTGGCAGCCTCAACGCCAATATCAGCGACCTCTTGTCTGGTTTCTGCCTCTAGGAGTGCCTGTGTAGCCCGGTTCAGTTCGGTTAACTGTCGTTCACGTGTTTTTTTCTCAGTGATGTCGTTGACTGCCCCGCGGAGCTTTGTTACCTGCTCCCCAGATTCCACGACTGGAGTGATCGTAACGTCCAAGAGACGCTCGTCGCTGCCGCCTGGATGGAGTCGCCACGTGTCTCGTAGTTTATCACCTGCTTCGAAACCCTTCTCGAGTGCCTGCTGAACTTCTTCGCGGTCATCCGGGTGGAACAATTCTATCGCCTCTTCAACAGGGATTTCAGTCAGGTTGGGACGCTCGATAATTCGACGGGCACCAACGGTCAGCAAGACCCTACCACTCTCTCTGTCAAGTTCGAACCCGCCGGTGTTGCCCGCAAACTCTGTCAGGCGCATCAGTTCTTCCTGTCTGTCAGCGCGCTCAGCCTCACGTCGGGTGTTGACCGCGTTCCGAATTCGGTTGGCCAAGAGTTCGTACGTCTCTGAACCTGTTCCCTTCTGAAGATAGTCTGTTACATCGGCGGAGATCGCCTCACTGGCTACCTCTTCACTGCCCTTGCCGGTAAAGAGAATGAACGGGAGGTCTGGATTGTTCTCACGGACACCTTGTAAGAGTTCTAAGCCATCCATGCCGGGCATGTTGTAGTCCGAGACAATACAGTCGGGTAGGTGACTATCAACCCGTTCTAGGACCTCGTTACCGCTGTTTGCTGTCTCAACAGTGAATTTATCATCCTCACGTTCGAGGAACGTCGCAGTCAGGTCTGTAAGAGACGGCTCATCGTCAACGTGGAGAACCTGAATCTGGTGTTCCGAAGCGAGAGTCATTACCCGTTACTTTGACACCAGTTCTATAACACTTTCTGAGGATTATCATGTTTGATTTGTTCTTGTATAGCACATTGTTGATGGAGAGAGTTCTTGCGATTTCGAGATACACCACTTCTGTGAGATATCTCGCACCACAGTAGCTCTGCCGACTACCTACTGAGTGAGTTTTATAAAAGAAACCCGTGCCAACAACCTCCACGAGAAGAGCGAGAGTCAAGATGATTTTACGGGTCTGACAATCAAAGCTAATAATTTCAGAGGTACAGTTATTTGTATCTTCACCACAGACTCTTTATGTCAGTCACAGAAACTGAAGCTGAACCCACCAAAGTGCTGGAGTTTGGCTTGGGCAACGGGACGTACTGTCTGGATATCGGGATCATCGACGAAATCGTTGACGCCGGCAAGCTCACGCGGATCCCTAATTCCCCTGACCACGTTGAAGGCGTAATGGACCTGCGAGGACGTACGACAACGATTGTTGACCCGAAGACACTCTTTTCGATCGACGAGAAAGGACCCCGCGAACGGATTGTGGTGTTCGACGACGACGAGACCGATGGGAGCGGTGCCGTCGGCTGGATGGTTGATGAACTGTTCCAAGTCCGCGACGTGGCTCCGGAAGACGTGGATCAAGCAACAACCGTTAATGGCGAAGGAGTTAATGGAATCGTCAAATCCGAAAACCGCTTCTTGATCTGGGTCACTACAGATATCGACGAGGTCGTGGACTTCGAAGCTCCCAATCTCGTGAGGGAGAAGGAGCAGGCCGACGAATAGTGGGTCGACGGATCAGCATAATACAACGTGGAGACTCCGACCTCAACTCGTGCGGGACGGTAAGAGACAGCTTTTAGCGCGGGGAGGACGTTAATGATACTGCTGTCGGGCTAACTTGCGCTGTGTCTCATGTACGTCCCAGATTAACAAATATATCTATTATTGGGGGATATGTGACTGGTAGAGTGATTACAATTATCTACAGACTCAAGATGTAATGAGTTGTTAGAGGCGTGTACCACTGCTAGACTCATATACCAAACGACACTTTACACGTGGTCCCGTATAGTCGTAGTGAGGCTACGAAACTGATGCAATCTAACAGTCGGAAGATAATCGGAGGTGCCGTTGTTGCAATCGCCTTGCTCGCCGTTGTCGGCAGCGGGGTAGCATTCGCGCAAGGGAGTGGATCATCACTCGTATCGGACGTTGATGACGACGACTCAATTCCAGAGAGTAACGTCACACTTTCTGAGCAAGAAGCAATTGATATCGCAACTGCCGAAGCTAATGGGACTGTTAATGAAGTTGAACTTGAAAACGAAGACAGCGTACCCGTCTACGAAATAAAGCTCGTGGCGACAAGCGGCTCAGAGACCGAAGTTGCTGTCCACGCAGACGATGGCACGGTCCTCGAAACTGAGAGCGAAGACGAGGAGATGGACGAAGACTCGATTTCGGAGAGTAACGTTTCACTCACTGAGCAAGAAGCAATTGATATCGCAACTGCTGAAGCCAACGGAACTGTTGACGAAGTTGAACTCGAAACTGAGGATGGCGCACCAGTCTACGAAGTCGAACTCGTGACGGCAAACGGCTCAGAAACTGAAGTTGCCGTCCACGCAGACGATGGTACGGTCCTCGAAACTGAGAGCGAAGCCGACGAAGATGAGCAGGAAGATGAGGAGGCGGACGGCGAGGATGAGTACGAAGACAGCGACGACGAATAAACGGTGGTGTCGCTCAACAATATGACCGTCAGAACCAACGGTCGCGTGTGACCACCGTGGCAAATAATTAGATAGCCCCCACACCCAATTTCATTATATGACGGAGATTGAACTGTTTGAACCGGAAACGTTCATCCGGGCTCTTACGCTCTTAGTGACGATGATCGTGGTTCTTGTTACCGCGTTCGCCTACTACCGCACCCGGGTCCGTCGTATTCTGGTCCTTGCGCTGCTCGCAGCGCTACTCGCAACCGATCTCATATTAGAGGTCGGTGATGAGTTCTTCGAGGAAGGGATCCCACACTTCGAGTTGCTCACGAGCCTGTTTGCACTCGGGATTGCACTCCTCTTGCTATCGACAGTAATCTGGCGCTTCGACTGGCAGCCACGATGATATCCCCACGCGCCACACCCGGCTCACAGAAACGAAACGCAGATGGTTAGACGCCGACCTCACGACGGCGAGGAAGACATCCTTGAGCTAGAGACGCGGAAGGAGATCTTCGAATACGTCAAAACAAACCCGGGTGTTCACTTCAGCCAAGCGAAGCGCGAACTCGATATGGAGACCGGGCTTTTACAGCACCATCTCGACACACTCGAAAACTATGACGTGCTCATGAGCGAGGACCATCAGGGTAAACGTCGGTTGTTCGTCGCCGAGGAACTCGATAGTGAAGAGCGTGAGATACTGTCGTCCCTCCGATACGAGACGACCCGCCATGTCTTGTTGTTCTTGATACAAGAGGAGACGGCCCGAAATGGGGCAATCGCCGAAGAGGTCGGCGTGGCACCAGCGACGGTTTCTTGGCACGTGTCACGCCTCGTTGAAGAGGGGATTATCTCCGAGGTTCGAGATGGCCGAACGACGCTCTACACTGTTGCCGACGAGGAATTGACGATGCAACTCCTCGTACGATATCAGGAAAGCTTCGTTGACAGGGCAGTCGATAATGTGCTTGACTTCTGGGGTTGACTCCACGATCTGAAGCACAAACTAATTAAAACATGATCCATTCTTACACCACTACCTAACAGATACATGTATCCACAACATGGTCACCAGAACATACGTTACAATCAAAGAGCTTCCGGCAGCCTACACGCAAGCGAATTCTATCGGTTGATTTAGCATTCAGATAAAAAACGCAGTTCCCGTGCTGACAACACCCTGTCTATCTCGCACGACTTTCCTGACAGGTAGCGGGGAAGTACGCGATCGGTACATGAATGGCCTTTATATGACATTTTGCTAATTATCCTAATATGAGTGTGACCCAGTTTGATCTAATCTTGTTCGGGGTTCCGGCTCTGATATCAGTAGGTGTCGCGCTGTTTGCGTGGCAACATCAATCGAGCCCCGGTGGCAAGCCACTCGTCATCCACGGACTCGGGTCAGCCGTCTGGATACTTAGCTATGGAATAGGCACCAGAATAAATAGTCAGTTGATTGCTCCACGTATGTTGGGCGTTTCGTGGCTTGCTGCGGTTGTGGTGGCATTCTCCGGTATGTATGTCGCTGTGGAGTATACTGAACGGACGTGGCTCAAACAACCAATAGCACTAGGCAGTGTTGGTGGTTATCTCTGTCTGGAAGCGTTAGTGATCGGACTCAATCCCGGCGGCTTGTTCTATACCCGTACGCCGACAGTTGTTCAAGCTGGGACACCAGTCTATGAGTTTGGTATCTGGTGGACAGTACACATTTTTGTGGTGTTTGTCGCGGCCACTGCGATGTTGGGGATGTTTCTCGAAGCGTATTTGACCCAGAGTGGGGCGTATCGTCAACAGGCCCGTACAGTACTTGGCGGTGTCGTAGTCATCTATCTGACGGCAATTATTGAGGTCGCTGGACTTGAGCCATATCCAGACCCACTGTACAACGCAACGATGGCTGGGAGTACGGTCTTGTCCGTAACTTTCCTCTGGGCTCTCTTCTACGCTGATTTCCTGGAGTTAGCTCCCATCGCACGCAGGGCGTTATTAGATGACATAGATGATGCTGCGATAGTCCTTGATCATCAGGATCGTCTCGTTTACGCCAACGGCGTTGCCCATGACTTGTTTGATACTGACCCAGAGTACGTCGGCATGCCGGCAGACGACTTTGTTTCTTCAGCCGGAAATCAAGAACTCAACCAGCTTGCTGAGGTGGCCGACGGTAAGACAGAAATTGAGATCACAAATGATAATGAGAAACGATACTTTTCTGTGTCAGCGTCAACAGTCGGCAGCGACGAGAGACGCCGTACATTCGTGTTACATGAAACTACGGCAGAAAGAGAGTATAGACACCGCATTGAAGAGCAACGAGACAATCTAGATATTCTTAATCAAGTATTGCGTCACGACATCCGGAATAATCTCCAATTGATACTCGCGTATACTGAGATGGTTGTAGACACGATAGATGATGATGAGTTACAGAGACACTTGGAGACCGTTAGTGAAAATGCAGAGCAGGCAGTTGATCTCACGAAAGTAGCCCGAGAGATGGCAGCCGTCATGCTCTCAGGAGAACAAGAACTTGAGGCGGTCAGTATCCGGCCCGTGGTAATGTCTGAGGTAGAACAGACTCGTGAGGCATATCCAGACGCCAACATCATCACCGCTTCGGAGGTACAACAGGTCTCTGTGCGGGCCAACGAAATGTTAGGCTCTGTGTTCCGCAACCTGCTAAAAAATGCAGTTCAACATAATGACAAACCGGTTCCAACCGTTGCGGTATCATCGAAAACAGAGGATGAGCATATCAGCATTCGAGTTACAGACAACGGCCCCGGTATTTCCGACGCCGCAAAGGAGGACATCTTCGGCAAAGGCGAAAAGGGCCTCGACAGTGGGGGCACCGGAATCGGTCTCTACCTCGTCAAGTCGCTGGTAGAGAGCTACGGGGGTGACATCTGGATTGAAGACCGGGAAGAAGGCGACGTTATTGAGACGGAAACACCCGCTGATACACCGCCTGAGGGTGTAGTGTTTATTGTCAATCTCCCATTCATACCGAAGGACTAGTATATACTGTACGCTCTTCTGGCGGAGGTCGTTGATACAGCTCAGTCGAACTCGAAATGAGTGCTAAACTCAACAGAGATCGGTTTACAAGACCACTCTCGAACCGAAGAAAAATTTTTCACACCGCAAGAAGGCAAGCCATCAACGATCTTCTACACATAAGCGGATTGTGTACAGGGCAAGGTGTTCAGGAAACGGGGGTTATCTGAACATCTACATTAGAACTAAGTTTAGGCCTAACTATAGGCCTATACAGAGATGGCGAAAACGAGAGTCAGTCAGGGGGCAAACGGCCAGTACAAGGTTACCGTACCGAAGGGGCTCGCCGAGGCGATGGACCTCGACGGAAAGCGGCTCGACTGGAAGGTCAAATCGGGAAGCTCCCTAGAGGTGACAGTCGTCGATGAGTAAAGCACTCGCGTGGATCCGGAAGTCGAAGGGTGACGATGATGACGTCGGGCTCAAAGACCAGCGTGAACTGGTCCGAGGTCTCGCGGAGGATGTCGCCGACAAGGTGGAGGTTCTCGATCTCGGGATCCACACTGGCTTCTCGACGATGACCCGAGACAATCCGGCGGGCCTCCTCGACCAGAACGAGCGCGTTCAGGAATGCGTCGGCGAGCCCATCGAGGTCTAGCCGGGGTGAGAAAGTGTGAATGAGAACGGGGAGGAAGAACACACGGCTGAGCCTCTGACATGGTGTACAAGGTACACCGGTTTGAGAGGCGGCCGGGTGTTATATAGTCATTTCGGTGACAGAGGTCAGCGGCTTGTGGCCGACGGTGGTCAATCAGAAGCTGATCGCCATTCAAAGATGTAAAAGGCGACTATCAAGAGTACTTTATCCAATGTCTATTCGCGGACTACCTCACTGCAGACTGAACTCACAGTTCGTAGAAATCACATCTGATATATTCACCAGTAGGCATTTATAACAAGTTGGCGGCATTTTCTGTATGGTTGGTGTATCAACAGTTGTCGCGGCAGGAATCATCGGATGGAGTTTGTACAAGGCGTACTCGATCGCCACGAGTGACAGTGGCGGAAGAGATGGATGGAAGGCCTACATGAAATGCTATGGGATATTCGGCTTTGGGAGTCTTATAGCGTTAATAGCCGCATTCCCCGCAGGCATAAATGGGAATTTTATGACAGCCATTGCTAACATGGGTGTTGTTGTACTAGCAATGCCATTTTTGGGGATGATTGTTCTCGGAGACTTAGGCCAAGACACAGCGAAATACATGAAGGACAATCCTGAAGAGGCAAAAGAAGCACTTGATCAAGCTGCTCAGATCGCCAATACGGCGGCAAAGGTAGATGAAAAACGCCGCGAACGAAAGCGGAAAAAAGAGAAGAAACAACAAAGAGAGAAGCAGCGTAAAAAGGCCGAGAAGGCCAACCAAGAGCGTCAACAGCGAAAGAAAGAGATCGAAAAAAAGGTACAACAAGAGGCACACCTCTGGCAGATGCGGTGTCCAAAGTGCAACCTGGCGTGGGGACTTTCGGGATCAACGACATTCACTGGTGCGGAAGCAATCGGAATGAAAGTTATCGGGATTGATACCACGCTGGATATGGCTGAGGTACAATGTCTTGATAGCGATTGCCTCAATACGCGGCGTGTTCGCGTCGATCAGATGGAGGAGTGGAAGAAGGCCAGATAGGTGTTTTATCGCAGATGGCTTTTCTCAATTTTATTTTGTGATTCTCAGTCTAATGTTTCACTGTTCAAGACACCGGGTTACAGAATCGCTCGGATAACTCAGTAACCAGAATGTGTTTGAACCGCTGGCTCAAACACACGGCTCGATTCTTGCTCGGACCCAGGACTCTCAGAGATGAATGATATTTTTTCGCGCTCGCGCTCTGCGGCAGCAGGTGACATCTCGCCGAGGTAGTGATCGCGGAAGGTCTCCCAGTCCTCCCACCCGCCAAAACTCATGACAACGGCAGGGAGTAGTCCACAGTCCCACAGAAGGTGGCCTGCCCATGTCCGTCTTAAGTCATGAACGTCCAGAGAGGTCCATCCCTCGTCGCCAGTTACAGCGTATCGTCGCTCGCCGGCGCGTTTCACCCAGCGGTAGATCGAGTTCGGCTCGACGCCGACGACGGGCTCGTCTGGGTCGCGGTCGTACGAAAGCGTGCGGACGGAGCTGGCGAGCTGCTCCGGGATCGGCGTCTCGCGATACTTCCCACGCTTCGCGTAGTCGTTCCACACGCGAACGAACCCGTCGGGAGCGTGCGTGAAGTCGTTAGTCGTGACGCTTGCGATCTCTTCGCGACGGAGCCCGGCCTGAACTCCGAGTCGAAAGGCGATCTCCTGCTCGGGGGACTTCGCCTCGTCGATGAGCGCTGCGACCTCGTCGTTCTCGTCGCTCTGGCTGAGCCAGACCCGCTTCCCGTCTCGTTCGGGGTAGTCGTCGAGTCGCATAGTAGGCTTAACGAGGTAACGCTACTAAAAACCATGTGGGATGGGTGTCTGAGGGGTCGGTTTGAGAGTCAGATCGGACCTATCGGTAGCCGAATACCGGATTCTACTACCCCAGATCGAGGGTCACTACTGCGACCAACAATCTGCTTCCTATGAGCGTACTCGAAACGGATAGTCAGCTCTATCCCGTAACTGGCAAACTAGTCCAATCCTCAGATACCATATCTATTAAGTACATATCGATGAAATTACAGAACATGGTCAAACAACATATTTTCACACAGATGATTTCCGAACAAGACGAGCCAGCACTGTATATCAATCCCCGCTCTGAACAAATCGCAGCCTTCGCAGAGGAAGCAGTAACGGTTGGGGACCAATCCAAGGTCCGGCTGCTCGCAGACACAGGTGAAATCAAAGACGCCTTCTACAGTTTCCTCACAGCATCAAAAATCGCCGAACTGATCCGCCGAGATCAACTTAGCCTCCGAACACTTAGAGAGCCAGTCCAGAATACCATCTTCACAACCGAATCTGAGACTGTAGTCCCTGTGATGGGCAAGCACAGTATCTCGGGTTCGGATCCCGAACTAGTCTCATCAGTCTACAGTGAGTTCGACTCCAGATTCGAAGCCGCCGAGCAGTATCACCTTCGGACACCTGCCCTCTCAGTAGTGAAAGAGACGCTCCGGGAGGAGATTGGCGACAGTGTCGCTGACGAACTCACCGAAGTGCTCGCACACGCTGACGAGATTGCCAACAGCAACGAATACCTCAGTATCGTCGAGATCATACTCATCCTCGCAGCCCGCAACGAGATTCTCCTCTACGACGTCTCGAAATGGGGAGAGGATACGGATATCGCTTCGAAAGCGACCTTCTCACGGGCCAAAACAGCACTCGAAGATGCTGGCCTCATCGAGACTGAAAAAGTCCCAGTAAACATCGGTCGCCCCCGACTTCGGCTTATCGAAACCGACGAACTCGCGACAGCAGACCTGAAAACACTCTCCACCGAGATCCAGTCTCCGCTGTAGCATCCGCCCCACGATAGCCACCGACTATCGAGACGAGAATACGGTACTTCTCCGACTCAAGCGTGAGATGAAGCAGTCAAAATCACTGTATAGGGTGTGAAACGTATTCTATAACACGCAGTCACCAGATCAATAGTATTTCAAAACTCGAATGAGTAAATTGCGACATGTACGATCTCACTGGCTTTCAGCGCGATCTGCTGTACGTAGTTGCCGGACTTGATGACCCCCACGGACTTGCGATCAAAGACGAGCTCGAGGACTACTACGAAAAGGAAATCCATCATGGGCGGCTCTATCCCAACCTCGACACGCTCGTTGAGAAGGGACTCATCGAAAAGAGTCAGCGCGACCGACGGACCAACGAGTACAGCACTACTCGCCGGGGCACTAGAGAGATCGAAGCTCGGACTGAATGGGAAGCCGAGTATATTGACCACGACGGGTAATCGAACAGCTGCGTTCGAGGACTGTTTGACTCTAGTATTTCGCGCTCTTCTCGCGTGAGATCCACTTAGCATCTCTAGAAATCGTAGAAAGAGTGTTTTGGGTTAATATTATGGTTAAGGTTAAGATTAACTCATATCCTTCCAATTGCCGAGCTATACTTGTAATCTGTTCGAGAAAGGCATCAGCCGGGCAGTAGCTCAGACAGGCAACGGACAGTTTCCTAGGTCTCGTTGATGGCGGCTCCGACGACGAGTAGTACCGCATTAGCCACATCTGAGTATAGCCTTACAGCTGACAGAGCGATAGCTCGATGCTGCCGTCATGGATGCTATCTGTTTCTTTGTCTTTGTTAGGTTTTTACCTAACATTTACCGGAACAGGGTGCGTCGACACATGTGTGGATGAGCGATGATGTCACCGTACTTGAAGACGAGATTGAAGCCTACGCCGACGGTACCGTTGCGCAGGTACGCGTGCTTTTGGTCCGGACCTCAGATCGGTTCGAAGACGGGATCAAGTACGCCTACCACTACCGAAGCCGGCACAGACGATCCGATCATCCGATTCGACAACCACCACGGCGTCCACGAACTCCACCTCAGCAGTGAGATCTTCGAGATCGACTACCCCGGCCTTACGGAGATCCTCCGTGCCTGGCGGGCGGCACTCCCAGAAGAGAAGCGCGACGACTGGTAGCCCGTTCAAGTACGGTGACCGACGTACAGACCCACAACTAATCCCGACCCACAACCCCACGCCCACCCATGACCCAGACACTCCACGTTCAGATCAAGTCCGCCGACCGTAGCGACCTCGAAGATCGCCTCGAAGCGATCGACGCCAGCGAAGACGTCGACCCCAGCGAGCCGACGCTGTCGATCGAGAACCTCGAAACGTTCGGTCGCGTTTTCCGCTCGATCAACCTCGAGCTCTTGGAGGCGATCGTCGAACACGAGCCGGGGAGCATCCGCGAGCTCGCACGCCTCGTTGATCGGAACCCACCAGAGGTCCTCGAGAACGTGAACGAACTGGCTGACTACGGCCTCGTCGAACTCGAGGAGAATGGCCGAGCAAAGCGACCTGTCGTGTGGTACGACGAGATCGACGTCGACATCCCGCTCACGACTGGGTCGGGACAGGGACGGAAGGCGAACGCCTGACTCAGCGAGGACACACGATGGGCGACGACGTCGATCCCGAGGATCCGCGCCCCGATGGCCACTACCACGTCGACCGCGACGCAGAGTGGTACTACGTCGACGACGACCTTGCGGGGACGATCGCCCTCGGGCCAGCGACCGATGGCGAGCCCGGTGACGACTGGGTGCTTACACTCTCGGCTACAACGTCGGACGAGGATCCCAATCCGGCCGAGCGTGTCGCCGTTCGTCTCACTCCGTGGGCGCTCCACGAGCTCTACACCGAGTCGCGGAATCTCTCACCAGACGCTCGTCAGGCAGGTCACACCGCCGAGTGTGGGCTCTGCGGCGAGCAGGTTCCACTCGACCGGGCATGGCCAGATAACCGCAAGCGGCCGTGTCACCCAGACTGCTACGCCGATGCGTTCGGTGCGCCTCCCTGGTACGATGGACAGTAGCTGGGTGTCGCTAGGGCGTCCAGGGTGAGCGAGAGCAAGCTTCTCATCGCCGCTGGTGCGACTGTACTCTGGGCCATCTTCGGGGTGCTCTTGTTTGAATTGACGAGTTTGGTGTCGGCCTTCGAGCTCGCAGTTTCTGGCCCGATCTTTGATCTCACATCGTTACTTGATGTGTGGCTACTGGCTGGGATTATCCTCGGTGTTGTCGACGTCGCCCTCCTCTGGGACATGGCCACTGGGTGGTGACCACGAAACAGAGACACCGCCCTAGTACCCGGCTAACAGCCGTTTGTCCAGAAGAAGCTGTCAGATTAACCTTAAGATTAAGATTAAGATTAATTCATTTGAGTGAAATACTCTCTCAGGGCGTGAATACGAATACCAGTATCTACAAATTAGTTATCTAAGAACAATTTCTCGGAGCCTCCATACAGTCCGAAACGACTGCCACAAGATATTAGTTCTCGGTTCACGTATCATGAATTACGATGGTGGTAACAAACGCCCCGGCTGCGGACGAGAACGGCTCGAAAGAGGGCACCGCACGCTCCTTCATCGCAGCCTCAGAGATACTGGTGAATCCCGACATCGCCAGAGTCTATACTGACATCCTGCTGAATCAGCCTACTACGAACAGCAGTATCGAGCGTAGACTCGATCTTGCCGGAAGTACAACCTCAATGCGGGTTGGAAAGCTCAAAAACTTAGACATTGTCGAGGATGTCAGTAGCGGGAAAGAGAGCCAGCTCCGGACTGATTCACTATTTCTCCCCGTTGGGGAGGGAGAGACGCGGATACTGTTTGACCCGCTTACGATCGCCGCTTACGGTGCAAGCGGCGAGGTCAGTGAGATCGAACTCTTCGTTGATCGGCACGGCAAGGCGAAGCTGCTGATGGCGGTTGAGCAGACACGGGCATACCTCAGTGGCGAGGTGACTCGTCGTGGAGCAGCAGACCGCCTTAATGTTGATGAGATCGAGGCTATCAGCATCACGCAGGCGCTGGAGCCGATCATTGCCCTATTTGTCAAAGCAGGGCTCATCGATGATTCCTTCGAACACGACGTACATGATCGGAAGATTCGAAACACTCCGTACGTGTTTGAGCAGGAATGAGCGATCGGCCGAAATTAGTTGACTCTTCACCCCTCTACCCGCTCCCGGATGCACTCCTCGTTGACTCGAGCGTCTTGGGTGGAATCGGGCGATCTACTCCAGAACGGCGACAGCTAATCAACTACATTCAGTCGAATGATAAGCAGTTGTACGTCTCCACTGGAGTAGTCGATGAGTTGGACAAGGAATGGGCTGGTCCCTACGGTGTCAACGATTGGCTTGATCCAATACGTAACGAGGACTGGATTGTTGCCCTTCCAGAGCCGGATTACGGTGCGCGAATCTGTGACGGACCTACCGTGAGCGAGATGGTTGACGAAGCACACAGAGAATTAGCCAAGCTCGAACAGGAGCGAGAAGATGAACTCCCGAAAACGGACGCCAAATTCGCCGGTAATCTTGTTCAAATCCAGGTGTCTGAGGGTCACAATTCCGTGGGGCTGATCATCGACGACAGGAACGCAGAGCGCGCACTATCCCAGGTAGTCAGTGAGACGGAGTACGAGCAATTCTTCCGGATACTGAGGGGGCCAGAGGTATTAGAAGAGATACAGTAACACCCTTGTTGCTCTGCTGCCCTTCGGTTTCTGATAGTCCGTTGGATCTTCCACCGTGAGATCGTCCCGCGGTCGACTTTTCGGTACAGTTCGACAGAGAATCATAACATTCCCTGCCTCGTTGGGGCTACCCTCCTTGCGCGGCTTATGAGATCCGGTAAGTTAACGACCTCACCATACCACCGCGCCGGGGTCCTGAAAAATTATATATCATTCACCAGTTTATCAGACCGCGTTCTGCCCGCTCTGATCGCCACGCTACCACTAGGGTTAGCAGCTTGAGGACCACCTTCCACGAGACAAAACCACCAGACTGTACCGGGTTCAAAGTAGATCGGCTACAGAAATGTTCGAATCTACCAACGGAATCGAACATTATTAGACCGCTCCCAGAGAGGCATGGTTCACAGATGGGTGACGAGAAGCACTGGGTGAAACCCGGTCAGGTCGAGGCGATGCGAGATGGCGCTCGTGCGGGGCATCACCCCAAGCGTGACGACGCGATCATCACCCTCCTCTACGACACTGGGCTCCGTCGCAGCGAACTCGCCCATGTGGACCGTGAGATGCTCGATCTTGAGGACGGGCTGCTCCGACTTCCGACATCAGTCCAAAAGGACTACCCAAACGACAGTACCCCGCCGCCCGTTACCTTTGAACTCGATCGGGACGGCTCGCTGCGGACCGTCGCAACACTCCGTGAGTTCCTCGAGGCCCGCGTCGACGACGATCTCGCCCTAGTCCCTAGCCAGAAGGCTGGTCGGATGACCGGGAAGGGGATCAACGACGTCGTCCAACGGGCCGCTCGTCGCGCTAGCGTTCGCCCGTACTGCTTCTCGGGGCGAGGCCGACCCGAAGATGTCTCCGCCCACACACTCCGCCACAGCGTCGCCTGGCGGATGCTACGGATCGAAGAGGGAAACACGCTCTACGACGTTCGAAACCGCCTCCGTCACGCCTCCCTTCTCACGACTGAGCGCAAGTACGACCACTTCGAGACAATTTGACTGTAGCGGGGTTGGTGTTAACCAACACTCGAACGCATCTCTATCGGAATGTTGGTTAATTTGCTGACACACAGCGTCAGAACTCCCGCTCGATTTCGAGCTTCCGCATCGCCCGCTCGAAGACCTTCGGATGCCGGTGCGCCAGCTTCTCCAAATGGTCCCGGACTGACTGGGCTGGGTTCACCTCGACCTCATCGGCGTTCTGAAGTTCATGGTAGAACGCGTGTGTCTCGGTCGTCACCGCGACCCCGACCGTCTTATCCTTCGGTGCGCTGTCGCTGTTCAGCGCGTCGAGGTACCGGTCGACATCGAAGTTATCCCCGGCGTCGCCCTTGTTCGTCTCGTTCTGTTCGTCTTCCGCTGCGTCGAATGCGTCCGTCATCGGGTTATCACTCATAGTTTTAATCTTAAGCTTAAGGTTAGGCGTATGTCTCGATTGTCTCGTCAGTGATCTCGACGCCGTCACCGGCGGCGAACTGCTGGGCGCCAGCACGGTAGGCGTGATAGCACTCCTGCCGCACCGAGCGCGGCGTCCCATCCGAACGCTCGACGATCGTCCGGATCGCCGAGGCTGTGTACGGATCGGAGAGATACCCCTCAGTGTACTCCTCGTCGCGGGCCCACGCCAGCCACCGAGCGATCAGCTCCTCAGTCTCGGCGAACTCGAAGCGTTCGAGCGACCGGTCCTTGGCGACCAGCCGCGACGACAACGTCTCCCGCAGTTCGTCGAGTCGGTCGCCGGCCTCGGGTGTCCCGAACAGGAAGAGGATGAAGGCAGGCCCAGTCTCGCCGAGGTCGCCGATGCTCTGAAGCCCGGCGAGCAACTGCTCAAAGGTACGCGTGTTCCGCGCCGCGTCCTCAAGCTGATCCACTTGGACAATACACGTGAGATCTGCCGCCTCCAACTGCTCGGCGACCTCCTCAACGACTTGGCGGACCTCGTCGGTCGCCCGCGGGTAGGTCTCGGGGATGTCCAACTCATCGTACGCATCGAGTTCGTCAAGCAGCCGCGTGTAAAGCCGGCGTGTGGTGATGCTCTCGACCTCACGAATGCGGGCGATTGCGAACTCGTCGCTGCGAGGGCCCTCGCTCAGCGCGTTGTACACAAGCTCTCGGAAGTGGGTCTTCCCAGCACCTCGCTTGTCGATCACCGAGACGTGCCCGGCACGGGTGAGGATGTGTGAGGCAACCTCTTGGAGAAGGTCATCGTTGACTCGTACGGCGACCCGCGTGTCAGGAAGCGATTCCGCCGCGAACGGTGTGCGGTCCTCGATGAGCCCTAACTGCTCGGCATACCGAGCATGGGCCTCTTCGGCGTCATCGAGTGCCGCCGTGAATTGATCAGCCATGATACGGTTATCCCTAAGGATATCCCTAAGCTTAAGATTAAGTCAGACGCACATCGAGAGAGGCTGAAGTTGTTTCTAATAAAACTGATTAGACGACCGGTTCAATAGCGATGTGATTGTGCTTGAGCCGTGGCGCTTTCGCACGACCTTCTTCTACATATTCGATGACGTCGATACGGGCAAGCTTCTGGAGATCCCGGCTGACGACTCCTTTATCGTAGCCCAGCTCATTCGCAAGGGATCGAACCGAGTCAGGATCGTGGTCTTTCAAATAATCGAGTAGATCGAGACGCCGGTCATGGAAGATATCACCAGCACGCTCCCGGGTAAGAATGAGCGTGTCCGGGAACCCGTGCTGGGTAAGCGTCTCCGAGAACGCAGCTCGGAGTTCTAAACGCTCATCAAACTCTGCGTCCTCACTCTCGAAGTCGTTCGGATCAGGCACCGATGTTGGGGATTCTTCGAATTCAGGCATATTCATTACTCCTTGACCGTTGTTAGAACCACAACAGTCAAAGGTGTTTTGACAATATTGACCTCGGAGAGTACCGAGGTGATAACTACTTTATCGTCGGGTATGTCGAACCAGATCCCGACGGCTTCGACGACTACGACCCTGCAGAAGATGCCGAGAACTATGGGTGGTCACTCGTTCAGAAAGCCGAGTCTCCACTCGACGAAAACGACGAAATCGTAGGGATGGATACTCGCCACAACCAACCTCACCTCGACAAGGAGTATCTGCCACCCGACAGTGATGAGGTTGACATCCTCCTCCGCCTGAAGGCGGAGGAATCCCGAGCGGTGGGAGTTTCAGGTTTACAACCACGGACGCCGCCACTTCACGGGAGTCCCCATCTAACCCAGCCATCGTGACGGTGGCTGTCTGGCCATGCCAACTGGCCGTTACTCCTATCCTCGGTGTCGTTGACTTCCAACTGTTGTTTTTGCCAGTGGGAAGTCGCTGGCACGTCGCCGGACTCGGAGGTATCGCCGGGCTTGCTCAGGCCGACGGGCACAGCGACGAACCCTTCGAGGATTCGTGTTCACCGCGTCGGCGTTTCGGATATTGTCTCATTGAGTGGCGGCGAGGCCGCCTCCGAAGGTCGTTCGGAATCCGCTCCGTTCCGACCTGACCTTCCCGTTTTATACCGGGTCTTTGAACTTCAAACTACGTATTGGAAACTCGAACTGAGGCGTCGAACGTGGGTTGATTCTAAGTTGTCGGATTCATCCTGCGGCTCAAGCCGCAGGTATTCTCCTTGATTTCGTATAATATGGGCTGTGGCAGATAGTCCAAAAACGTCGGACTGTACCGCCAGTTGATCTATCTGACCGATGGGATTAAGAAGAGTCGTTACATCGCCATCTAATATGCACAGCTAGATGGCGTAGAATCAGGGGGTCATCCCCCCTGGTGGCAGCAGGGGGTCATCCCGGGAGACCACGGGGCTTGGCAGCCCAGTGGAGTATCCAATCGTACTCCCAAATTCTCCCGAGGTGGCTTAATCGTTCCGGTGCGCAGAGTGGCATCTGTGTTTCACCGGAACTAGGCCCTGTTGCTCCTCTCCCGCGTGAATTCGGTGATTTACGCGATGTTTGGCGTCAGATAGCGTGCGAGAGCGCAGTATGCACGCAACCGGATCAGATCGAGGTGAGCCCTCCCGATGAGTCGCTTCGCTGTCGTCGGATGTGCCGAATGTACGGAACACTGGGTCATCGAGGATGTAGTCGGCGTGCGACCTGCGGACCAACACGAGTGTCCGCAGTGTGGAACACGCCATACAGACGAGAAGTTACGCCGCCGGGCGAGAGCAGAGACGTGGGTGGACGCCGTCGAGAAACGGTCGGTACTGCTCGCGAACAAGCGCAGCGCTGGCGATGAGTTCGCCGACGTCGATCACTACAGCGTGCTCGAAGGCGAGTGGGACCGCGAGCTCATCGACGACCCGCTCGGTGTCCAGGTGGTCACTGGTGAGTTCTCGAATGATCACCATCTGGACGGCGACGAGATGGATGAAGAAGCCGGCGATGAGCCCGATTACCGTTCCCTCGAAGACCTCCGTCACGATGGGGACTCTGGTCTGTGGCTGGTCCAACAGTATCCAGCGGAGTCGTCAGGGACGGTGCGTCTCGACGAGGACAGCCGGCCGGGTGAGATGTGGCAGCGTCTTGTTGACACCCTTCAGGAAGATATCGCGCTTGCCGTTCGTGAGTTCGTTGGTGGCGTCGGCGACGGAGCCGGGTGGCAAGTGCTCGAAGCAATCATCGACGACCAGCTTGGCATGGTCGATCGGGGCGCCCTCGAGGATGCCGAGAACCTTCGTGGGTCAATTGCCACGTCGACGTTGCTCAGCCTGTGTAAGGACGTTGGCTCCGAGCAACACCAGCAGGCAGTGGAGTTTCTTTCTAGCCTCGGTGATACCGACTTCGGCCCACTAGGTATCGGGTTCAACGGCGAGATCGAAGACATCCGGCGTATTGTGAAGCCGTTACTCTCGGCCTCGGTTCATACGCCGACGATCACCGTGCGTATAGACGAGTCGTTCCGAGAGATCGACCATGCTGACCAGCGCCGGCGGATGGTCCAGCTGCTCAGCTGGCTCGGGCACGGTGTGGATGTTCGAGTTGTGTTTGAATCACCAATCTGGATGCGCCGCTTTGCGTGGACCTACGATCCGGAGATCGATATCGACGAGCTTGACGGCAACGTGCCGGACGTGACAGCGTTCGATGTGAGTCAGCAATGCAACACAGGCCAGCGCGCTTCCGGTGCCGTTGACGACCACGTAGCTGCGGCTCTGGAGGCACTCGATACGGATGGTGAGGTCGTCGCGACGCTCGAACGAATCGGTGTAGAAGCCGGACAGACTGCGTCCTACGAGGCGCTCTACCGGGCTGCCCCGTACGACGAGCCCGACCAGTCACGGAACAATGTTGCGTACCACCTCCGACAGCTTCGCGAACACGAACTGGTGACCGATCGGATCGGGACTAGTGATGGGAGCAAGGTAGCGATTCGCCCAGCTGGGATGCGGCTACTGGAGGAGATCGGACGATCCGGGATGCAACAGAAGCCCCTTCAAAAATTTGTGAGTCGGGCCGGAAAATCCGACGACAATTTGGAGTCTAGACCCGCGCACACACGTGAGGGGGGGACCGGGTGGAGCCGCGACCGCCTCCCCGCACTCCACACCATCCAGCCGCTTCCCCGTTCTACCTACCAAGCTGCCGTCGCGACGACCCCCGAGAACGGCATCGCAACGGTCGATGCGGCCATCACTGAGTGGGATGATCGGGCGGCTCCCCATCGCTATATGGACTGGGAAGAAAATCGCTTGGCTGTGGCCGCCGAGGTCGACAATCCGATGCAGTGGGCGGTCTGTACTGCTCGTTCGTTGGGTGACGCGTTTGTCTGGGACAACCTCCTGACCAAGGAGCGGTTCGACGAGCACGGCGATTTCCGCCGGCTGCTCCAAGAGGCACCTGGCATCCTCCAAAATAGTGCGTGCCTCGGGTGGATCGCCGACGGTGACGACATCGTCGACGACGTCGAAGAGTTCGGCAGCCGGATTCAGAGTGTTCTTGAGGATATCTGCGAGATGACGCGGGACATGACCCATGGTGAGTACCGCGAATATGACTCTCGGACGGCCTTCCGGACGCAGATACTCACTGAATCGCTCGGCGTAATCGGTGTGATGACGCGGCTGCTCGACTTCGCTGGCATTGATCTCCTCCGGATCGGCCGAATGCCCCGGCTCAAGAGTGATTTTGACGAAGAGAAGCTCTCGTCCATCGCGAAATTCGTCGGTATCAACTCGGCGATCGGGTCGACCTACGGCATGGCCTCTGTGTTCCGCCAGCTGTTCGAGGATCGCGACGAAGTCCTCCGCTGGTCGATAGACGTCGATGTTGACGCCGCAGAACCGTTCGGCGAGCTCATCGGGTCGTGGTGTCTGTTCGCAGATTACGGCGACCGCCAAGGGGTGTTCGCTGAGAAACTCCGATCCAACGTCTCTCCAAAGAAAATCCGGGACGGCGCTCCCGAGATCGGTGTCCGGATCTCTGTCCAAACGTCGACGAGCCGGGCGCAGTTCCAGGACCTCCTCGACTCGGTTCTCCGTGAGAAGAATCTCATCACGACGCCGGAGGCGGTGTCGGTACTCCACGGATTGTGTCGATCGCCACTGGCCATCGCGAACGGTGTCGCTCGAGCCTTGGAGCCGGAAGATAAGACGCGGCACATCCGGTCTGTAGAACTCCGTCGAGTCATCGCAGCGCTGTCTTCGGAGCAAATACTTCGAGATGCGTCGTCGACACCGCGGAAAGCGCTTGTGACGCTCGCTGAATGCGATGAACTTGTGAACCAATCGGAACTCGCCGAGAGAGCTGGCGTGTCGGCTCGATCGCTGCGTGACCACCTCCCAGATCTCATCGATGCGGGGATCGTCGAAAAGACGGACACCGGCTACCGGCTACAGCTGTCATTCGAGGAGACGAACCGAGACGACAGAAACCTCCCCGAACGGTATCGTGATATCTATCCAAAGTGGGTGAGTGATCCGACTGTCAGCAACGACGTCCACGCTGCGGCTGGAGCGCTGCGCACAGCTAGAACCCATCACGGGCCGGAGGGGCCAGTTCCCCCGGATGGTGTCGGCTTTGCTGGCGACGTCCTACTTGAACTCACAGAGCCGTGGCCGTTGATCGAGGAGGTTCTCCCAGCGTTGTGGGCAGTCACGGCAAGAGACTCATACCGACAGGACGCTGCTGTCGCCGGTGCTGCCCTCGTCGAGCTAGAGATTGAGGTGATGGGGAAACGCCCCCGTCAGTTGAGCCTTCAGGAGGCGACCACCCGAGGTACCCCGACGTGACGTGAGTTCTGACGAGAGTCCGGTGCCGATCGATGATACACCCGACCCGATAAGTATTCGTCTCGTAGAATGTCCGCCTTATGACGATTCACCAAACACAAACAAGGTGATTCGGTGTGTCAATTGTAGTAGTATTTTTATCTGATGCCGCGTATTCTTATCACAATTCATCAATGGCTGATATTCCAGATTGTCTCTCCCACTCCAGTGTTGAGCGGGTCGAATCACTACTTCAGCGGAAAGGGTTTGACTCGGTGAATGAGACCCAGGCGGCTTTCCTCAAGGCAGATGGAATGAATGAGGGAAACACCCTGCTCTGCGCAGAGACTGGGAATGGGAAGACATTCTGTGCTGAAACTGTTGTACAACGGGCGCTTGAAAACGGGAAGTCAGTTGCGTATCTCGTCCCAAGTGTCTCTCTCACGAACGGGAAGTACGAGTCCATCAGCGAATGGCTGGACGGAGGATATACGCTGGCCAATGCCACGTGGGGTGACACAGCCGGCTACCAGCATGCTGATGTGATCGTTGCGACCTTCGACTCGTATTATGAAGCAGCGATTCGCGGTGTTGGCCTCGGTGTGGATACGCTCATTTTCGATGACTTCCACGAGATATACTCAGACTTTCGCGGAGATACCATCGAAAAATGCCTGACTATCGCCCGGCAGAATGGGGCTGAGATCTTTGCGAACAGTGCGACGGTTGGGAATCCTGATGAAATTGCTCGTTGGTTAGAGTCAGATCTTGTCATCAGCCCTGCGAAGCGAGGCGTTCCGATCGTTGAAAGACCGGTGAAGAAAGGTGATTCACGGAAGTCCTATGGCGAGTTCATCGGCGATCTGATCATGGATAACCGAGAGGTGGGCCCGTTCATGATATTCAATTTCTCGACGTCAAATGCTCAGACTCGGGCGCTGCGGATCAAAGATAACTGTCGGTTCGAGCGACCCGATACAGACTACCGGGCAAAGGTTGAGGCCGCAGTCGATACAGTTCTCACAAGTACCCACCATGATTTGATCAGCTGTCTGGAGAACGGAGTTGCGTTTCACTATGCCGGGCTCGAGAACTCTATCAAAGAACTCGTAGAGGAGGGGGTCAAGAACGGCGACATCAAGTGTATCTCCTGTACGACCACGCTCGCGTACGGGTTTGACTCACCCATTCAGTCAGTCATTGTTGCTGACCTCGCTCGCTTTGGGCAGTTTATTGGAAAGTATGAGTACATACAATGGATCGGTCGGGCTGGCCGGGGTGGTGATATGGAGGAGGCGTATGCTTATCCCATCTACACAGATGAAGAAGCCGAAGAGTACTTCGAGTTCGGAACGCCAGTCGAAGAGAAATCGCTTGAATCAATTGGGTCGCACTTCGGGCCTGTACCTGACGACTTCCCGAGCGATGAATACATTTCGAACGCAGAGAACGCCGACACGAATCTCCGCTGGCTCCTGATTGAACTTGTCGTCAGTGGGTGGAATACACTCGATGAACTGATCGAGTTCGTTTCGATGACGCTGTACGGGTTCTATCAGAGCGCGTCGACATCCGCGACTCCGACTCTCGGTAATGATGAGGTCGCCCAGAAGGTCATTCGATTCACAGAGGAACTCGACGAGAAGGGCTTCATCAACTACCAGTCGGACAATCAGATTACACCAACTGAACTTGGTGAGGCTGTCTTCGAGTATGACCATGCGACCCGGCTTGAACCCACGCCTGACGCGCTCAAGGGCGTTGTCAGGATGCTCGAGAACTACCACCCAATCTCGCCCGAACGGTTAATCAAAGAGTTTGCGACGGTTTCATACACCTGCGATCTTGGCGAGTCGCCCAGTGAGGATAATCCGTTGTGGGAGTTACTGGAGAGACACGGTTATGAACAGTCCAACTCGTCGATGACGGCAGCCGTGATGACGTGGCTCTGGTGCCAGGGCATCAATGCGGACTTGATCGAAGATCGAGCGGACATCGACGTAGCACACCTCTCAACAACTGCTAGCAACCTCTCTGAAGCGATTGGGGCGATCGGTGAGCTGTACAATGCAACACCACACGAAGAACCGGTGTGGGTAGAGACGTTTACTCAGCAGCTTGCGGATGGGGTAACGGTGAAAGATCTCCATCTGACGTCCTACGATGGAATCGCTCGGGGACAGGTGATGGCGCTCGAAGATCAGATACAGACCGCGTGGTCAGGCCTCGACAAGGATACGCCACCGGGTCACGCTACAACCATCGAAAAACTGGCCTTCCAACAGAAGCAGGCTCCGTCAGGCTTCGAGGAAAATATCGTTCTCAGCGCAGACCACATCTCGACTGGGACAGCACCGACTGTTGTCGAAGCGGTGAAAGACTGGACAGCCGGTGACTCCGGAGAGCTGACTCAACCGCCGATTTCCGAATCTGGTCGTAACTTCCTTAATTTCGGCAATTCGTCCGGGACGATCGAGATGCCGCAGCCTGCGAGTGAGTCTACGGAATCAAGCTCTCGTGATACGACACGTGGAACGTCACTTGATGACTTCGTGTAAAGAGTATCATTGTCTGAACTCACGAGGGACTCGTGAATCAGTATCCGCCCACTCACCTACCACATAAGCAAGCAGTGTCTCGGGGTCAAGCCCTGGAGATGAGTCCCACAATGCGCTTGCTAGGGGAATTCTTCATCGAGATGGTGGCTGTAGGTTCTTCATCTTGAAATCCGACCGGGCAACAAACTGCCCGGCGAGTTCGGCTAACTTTCGAGTCCGCTGGATATCGGCCAGATTAGAACCCATTCTACTACTCTCGGTGAGTGAAAGAGATCGAGGAGAAAACCTCCTTTTCAGTCGTAGAACCGGGGGCTTACGTCAAGGAACCGTTCGACGCGGTCGTCCGACCAGTGGGTGTAGTTGTCCATCGTGTTTTCCTCGTCACCGCGGAGCAGTTTCGTCGTCGTTGCGTGTTCTCCCGTACTGGCGGCCTCGAGCCGTTCGTCGATCGTTGATGTTGCCCAGTGGCGGAAGTAGTGCGGATTGATGTTATCGTCGTCATAGGCTTCGTACCAGTATCCGAGTTCCTCCGAGTGGCGGCGAATGTTCTGGGCTACCGTCTGTGGGTGAATCCTCTGTCCCCAATTGCGTGAGACTGTCGTGCACAGTGGCGTGTCAGATTCGAGTGTCCCGGGGTGCGCTGCCAGCCATCGGAGGAGAAGGTCGACCATCTCCTCATCAAGCGGGATCGTCCTGTTGACACTTGTTTTGTTCGACGCTGTTGGGACTCGCCCTCGTTCCTCCCAGAGTGCACCCTCTTCGGGGGCACTTGGCACGTAGAGGAATGGACGTTTCTTGTGCCGGAGGGCTTTGTGAACTTCCCAGTTACAGGCTGGGTGATCCAGGTAGATATCTTGGAGGTCAGCATTAGTGATGACACCCCTTCGTATCGTTGTTTTCGCCATCAGTGCTGTGATCGCTTCCCAGAGTGGGTGCTGGAAAGCCTGGATGTAGTTGGCCATCTCGTCGACGGCGATTATTTTCGGGTTCCGTGATGAGGCGCTCCCGATGATCTTATCAGCACCTTCGTCGATAGCGAGTTCAATCGGGTTCCCTGACTCGGTGAACAAGGAGTGGCCGCGCTTCAGGCAGAAGTCGTAGAACTGCTTGATCGTCTTTACGTTCTCCCCTTCAGTGGCTCCACCATAGTTTGGATTCGCAGCCATCGCATGAAAATAATCTCGAGCGTCGTCGATCGAGAGGTTTTCTGGCTGTTTGTCACCACCAGTGTTCCAGTCAATCCCGCTCTCGTGGCGCAGCACCTCACTGCCGTACTCGTCATGCTTCTCTTCGATCGTGCGTTTATCATCGTCTTCGTAGATGATCCAGTCTAACTCGTCGTTGAGCCACCGCTTGAACAACCCTGTATGCCATTTGACACTCCGCTGGGTGGAGTCCGCCGAGTGGTTGTGCCGCGTATGGACGAACCAGTCCAGCGGCGGTCGGGTGGGGTCGTTACCGTGCCGTACGGTTCCGTAGTCTGGGTTACTCATTGATTCGGAAGTCGAACCCGTCTTTTTCGACGGGCGAGTCATCGTCTTTGGCTAATTGGAAGAGGTAGTCTGAAGCAAGTTCCTTGAAAGCGTCCTCGAGAACGGTGTTGAGGTCTTTGTAGTCCTCGTCCAGTGCCTCAAGTACGAGCTTCTCCGGGTCATCAGTACCTTCACCTGTACTCCTGATCTTATCGTTCAACGTGCGCGGGTCGAGCGCGACGATGTTACTCTCACCGGCAGAGATCATGATGCGAATGTACTCTGCTGCGCTATTGTACCCCTCAGCGTCGGAGGCACGTTTCCACATCGTCGTTGGCATCGATACGTACCGTTTCGTGAATTCTGGCTTTGCCATGATTTTCACGCCCAGTTTTACAACTGAACTTGTATTTCTTTATCTGGAAGCCAGGCACTTAGTTGTTTTTCCGGTAAGAGTAAACAAATGAGAACAGGATGTAAACAGGGAAAATCGATATACTCCAGTTCTCATTTGTCATTCTTATTTTCGAAATCGCATGAAGAAAGCGTGGTGGCGGATTAGAATGTACATAACTTCTTTTGTTTTAGCCCCCGCCAAAAATAAGAATGGAGTGTACCCGACTGGTTGAATCGGATCAATCTAGAACAAGTCAGTTTGTATCCGAGTGAGTCGGAAAGATAATATTCTCAATATTAAATCTTCCAATCCATTGAACTATGTCAAGTGGCCGATAGAACTATATTATTTTGCTGTCGATTGGTTGTATGGGCGAACAGACGATTCGGTATATGAACGAACGGGGAAGTGTTACGATTGATTCCGAAATCCGGGAGGTTCTAGGTCTGAAGGAAAAAAAGGCGCTCGTCAGATTATGTGAAATTCAAGTCGTGAAGGTTGAGGACGATGAAATTAATGTTGAGGATTTACCAGACGAAACGTGCCGAACCATTTCTCGGATCAACAATCGCGGGATCGTTAGGATCGACGAAGAAGTACGAGATGTCTTGGGAATCAACGGTAGGAAAGCAATGCTCAAAATTGGTGATATTGAAATTGCAAAGATTGTTGATGAGCCAACGGCTGAAGTTCGCAGCAGTATCATACCGATCGACATTGGGGCCTTCTACGCGCGTACGGTGGCAGAATGGAGCCAAATAAAAGGTGTCTATCTCCGGGCACATCAAGACATCGAATACCCACTAAGTAGGTCAACTGCGACGAAAATTATTGGTACCGGAATACTGATCGCGATGGTCAGTGCTGTACTGTTGGGTCAGAACGGTGCACTTCAAGCGCTTGCGACTGGTGACCGAATTGAATGGATTAGTCTGACCATCGCTCTTACCTTCGGCGTGACCATGGTTGTCTACTTACTCCCTGATCGCAGAGAAGTAGTGCGTAGCCTCATCGAAAACCCACCAGAGTAGAGTTCGTTCTACGCTCATCTGTGGACGCTCTTAGATAGAGGATTGTTGATGGAGAGCCTTCGGGTGGTTTCGACATAGCTATCACTCCTCATGGACAAGGTCAAACAGGAATGCCGCCATTTCTACCGATGGTTTGACCGACCCAGACCGCTACGGAAGTTCACTACCACCAATCACCGCCACAAGAGCGTCGTTTGTTTTTATCTAAAGTTGTAGTCGGTGTCGGAGGCGTTGATATACTTGTCATTCCCACGTCGGTCTGACACGTAACAAGGCCCACAACCGCCATCGAAGAACACGGGCGTCTCGATATCAAGATTGCTCCGTCGCTTCAATAGCTGCGGCATATTACTCCTGAGTTCGCTCACGTATGGTTCTCGTCTCGTTCGAAGCGTCCCTCGAGGCGGCCGACGTTCAGTCAGCGGCGGCAGCGAGTCCTTATAGAGGTCATCAATAGTGAGGATTCGCACATCAAGCACCTGGGCAAGCCACCATGCCTGGCTGGTCACGCCCCACGCGACGACGAGCACGGGCATCGCCCGAGCAAGCAGTGCTCGGTGAGAGATATCGGCGACCGCATTACGACCGACGAGTGTCGTGTGCCAGTCTTTACATTCCGCGACGAGGTAATCTGCCGGGCCGTTCTGTAGGTCCACTCTCCGGGCGACAACGTCGGTCTCAAGCCCGAATAGGTACTCATTCCGTGTTGTCTGGTACCCCCACCGGTCGAACGCTTCTGCTGTCTCTCGTTCGAGCCACCGACCATTTGTCGGATCGTGCTCAAGATCGTCGATTGGTTCCTCCTGATCGCCGAGAGCGCCGATTTTCTCGTTGAGGTCATCGAAGAAATCACTCATCGGTTGAGGCCTCCGTGGCAGCGGCAGCGCGCACGGCCGTATGTTCAAGCGCTGTTGCGATCGCACGGGCTTCCGTCGGGGTGAGTTCGGCAAAGGTAACACCCCAACTCCCGCCGACACTAAGCATGAGTTGTGATGGGTCGTCATCACAGAGCGCTACCTGAATCTTCGCCTCTTCTTGGATGAGCGGACGGTCACGGACGACGTCAGTTTCAAGATCGATTGCTGGGCGGCTCATTGGGATGTACCGTTTGTCGGGAGCATACTCGGTAGGTTGCGAGGCGACGCGGCCTTCGGTGGATGCGGTGTCGTCATGGTTGATTCTAGGGTGTTGATTGCGAGCGATTTGTCTGGCTGTGTTGAATCGCTGTAAGGCGTAGAGATTCACTGTTTGACGAAGCGCTTGATGTTATAGACGACACACATCAG
>NZ_JBLZNI010000018.1:0-45414 GCF_051194165.1 Halorubrum shenae
TGCTTGATATCTATTCGGCGCGAGCGTTCCATTACCTCACTATATCTCTTAGATCACAAAAGATTTCGTACTCATTATAAGCGCCGCTCCGACGAGGCTGGGGAGGTGTGAGGTGCGGTGCTGTGCGGTGCGGGGTGGGACTCAAAGGGGCAGCCGGTGAGGCGGGCGCAGGTGACGTAAGGACCGCAAGGAGGGAGCGTGAGCGACCGACTGAGGACCGCAGCGAGCGTGCGCCCGCCTCACCGGCTGGGGCTTTGGGGGTGTTCTCCGCCGATCTGCGGTCTCGGAGGTGTTCTCCGCCGATCTGCGGTCAACCACTTATAAAAACTCGACCTCGATTTATAAGCGATCGATCAACCGTCCCGATTCACGGACGCTCGGTATCGATCGAGACGCTGCCAAAAGAAGTGACGTTCAGCAGGGCCGAAAACGGCTGTTTGTCCGTCTGTCCGATATCGACGGTCGTTAGCTCCGGATAAAGCGGTACTCAACGGTGCCCAGTCCGGGGAGACTGACGCGGCCCACCGTCTCGGAATCGACGTGGCGGGCGAGCGAGCGCGCCAGAATCGCGAGGGCGACGACGCCGGTCAGGACGACGATCGAGGCGACCGGGTACGAGGCCGCGACGACCCCCAGAACGATGAGTCCGAGGAATACCAACGAGCCCAGAACGCTGCCGGCGGGCGCGACGTTGGGTCCCGGCGAGCGACCGGCGGCTGAGGGTCCGTATGTCGTTGATTGCATGTATACACGTACTTCCTGGGGCGATAAAAACCTTTCATATTACAAATATGTTTTGAGAATAGGTGACACACCACACTCAGCTAAACGGTCTCAAACGATTGTAAATCTGGTGTAACTGTTAGCATGGTAGTCGTTCGTACACTCATAACGGATCTATCAAATATGGCCGTACTCGGCGGGGAGAGAACTCTGGAAGCCACCGAATACGGTGTTCAGACCGACGATGGATCGGCGATGGATCGACGATGGACCGACGAGGACCGGCGATCGGAGGACTTCTTCCGTTCGGTCGCTTCGTTTCGACCATGACCCGTATACCGGCGTCGGGCGGACGAGGGAACGCCCCCTTCTGGACGACGGTCGCCGTCGCAGCGCTGTACCTGCCGGCGTCGATCGCCGCCCACGCGCTCGTCGATCCGGCGTACGCGGCCGGTCGGCGGGGCGTGCCGCGAGCCGTGATCGACGCGGCGGGTACCCTGCCCGCGACGGTCGTCGCCGGAGCGCTGTGGCTCGTCGTCGCCGGCGGATTCCTGTACGCCTTCGCCGCGGAGCTCGGGGCGATGCGGATCCGGACCGCGTGGTCGCCGCCGGCCAAGGGATACCTGATCCTCGCGGCCGGCTCCCTGTTGGCGCATCCGATCGCGGGAGTTCCCCTCCTGTATCTGCTCGTCCCCGCGTACACGCTTCACCGCGGGCTGCGAGTGCGATAGCGGGACGCGATCGATACCCTCGGCCCGTACTTTTATTTCTCTACAATTTATACTGTATCTACGAACCGTCCATGTCAACAGCCCACAATACCTCCTCCACAGGCACGGAGACGGTCGCGACGCCGGACCGTCGTCGAGTTATCGCCGGACTCGCGGACGACGCGGTCGAGACGGTCGCGGACCTGCAGGTCCGCGGTCGGGCCGACGAGATCGCCGCCGAACTCCGCGAGACTCACCTCCCCGCCCTCGAAGCGGCCGGGTACATCGAGTGGGACCGAGAGGAGGGGACGATCGAGCCCGGACCGAACTTCGAAGAGGCGGCAGCTCACGTAGCTGACCTCCCGGATCCGGGCGCGGAGTCCGTCGACGACTGACTCTGACTGACGCCGACGACTCCTGGTCCACGTCGCCGGCCTCGCCGCCGAAGTCCATCGCGAGCCGCGCCCGGGACGTTTATACGCCGCGGCGGGCGACCCCTGACATTGCATGGCCGAGCCGATACTGAAGTGGGCCGGCGGGAAGCGGCAGCTCCTCGACGAGCTGTACGCCCGCTTTCCGGCGTCGTACGGCCGCTATCACGAGCCGTTTCTCGGCGGCGGCGCGGTGTTCTTCGACCTCGAACCGCCGGACGCGACGGTCAACGACGCGAACCCGCGGCTGGTGAACTTCTACGAGCGGGTGCGCGAGGACCCCGAAGCGCTGATCGACCGGCTGGCGTCGTTCGACGACCCCGACGCTGACCCGGATCCCGATCTCCCGTACGACGAGGAGACGGCCCGCGGTCGCGACGTGGAGAGCTACTACTACCAGCAGCGCGCGCGGTTCAACAGGCGCCCGTACGAGGACGAGTTCGACCCGCTCGAGGAGGCGGCGCTGTTGTTGTACCTCAACCGCACCTGCTACAACGGCCTCTACCGCGAGAACGCCGACGGCGGGTTCAACGTCCCCGTCGGCCGGTACGCGAACCCCGACTGGGTCCAGCGCGACCGGATCCGACGGGGGAGCGACGCGCTCGCGGACGCGACGATCCGGAACGACGACTTCGCGTACGTCCTCGACGCCGCGGAGCCGGGCGATCTGGTCTACTTCGATCCCCCCTACGAGCCGATGAGCGCGACCGCGAGCTTCAACGAGTACAGCGCCGAGGGGTTCGACCGCGAGGACCAACGCCGACTGCTCGACGTGGCCACCGAACTCGACGAGGCCGGCGTACGGGTCGTCCTCAGTAACAGCGGTGTGATGTACGAACCGTACGTAGAGGCGGGCTTCCGCGTCGATCGCGAGGGCGCGACCCGCGCGATCAACAGCGACGCGGGGAACCGCGATGAGGTCGACGAGATCGTCGCGACCAACGTCCCCCCGTCCGAGCGTCGCACGGGCGGACAACGCGACCTTGCAGAGTTCTGAGGACGGTCGCGCCCGCGTTCCCGCCCACCGTATCGGCGGCGACCACAGAGGGCTGGCTTTTTGCCCTCCCGCGCCGACGGCACGCGTATGACCGATCTCGACACCGACCTCGTCCTCGTGTCGGTAGACGGCAGCGAGGAATCCCACGAGGCGGTCGACTACGCGATCGCCGTCGCCGCCGAGTACGACGCGAGCGTCCACGCCTTATACGTGCTCGACGAGGACGTGGTCCGCGCCATCGACCACGGCGTGGTCGACGAGACCGACGTGGCCGACAAGACCGAGGCGTTCACCGACTCCGTCGCGCAGCGCGCGGAGGCGGCCGGAATCCCCCACAGCAACTCCATCGCCTACGGATTCTCCACCGAAGTGAAGACGGTCCACCCCGGTAGCGTCGTCCTCGACACCGCGGAAGAGCTGGAGTCGGACTTCATCGTCGTCCCGCGCGAGCCCGTCACCGGCGACCCCGGCGAGGTGCTCGGGAAAGCCGCCGAATACGTCCTCCTGTACGCCAGCCAGCCCGTGCTGTCCGTGTGATGGGCGGCGGTCTCCCCTTCCTCCCGGCCGGAACGACTCTCCCGCCCGCGCCGTACCTCCTCGTCGTCCTGCTCGCAACCGGCGCGGTCGTCGCCGCGCTCCACCGCCGGCGACCGCGCGTCACCGGCCGGCGCGTGCTCGCACTCGCCCCGTGGATGGCGCTCGGCTCCGCGGCCCACGTCCTCTACGTCGTCGACGCGCTCCCGCCGCTCCTCTCTCCCTTCGCCGGCTCGCCGACCGTCTACCTCACGGTGGGCTCGCTGGCGGGCGCGGCGTGGCTCGCCGCCGACGCCGCCCGCCCGGACCGGGTCCCGGAGGCGCTCGCGGTCGCCGGCGCGCTCCTCCTCGCCCCGGTCGTCGCGGTCGCGGTCTCGACCGGGGTCTCCCCTGACGGCGCGCGCTGGTCGGCGGTCGCGCTCGTGCTCGCGCTGCCGATCGCGGCCGCTACCTGGGTCGGTCTGACGCGACTCCGGCCCGAGACCGCGGTCACCGGCGGGATCGGTGCCCTCGCGGTGTTCGGCCACGCGCTCGACGGCGTCTCGACCGCGGTCGGAACGACCCAGCTCGGCTTCGGCGAACGGACGCCCGTCTCCCGAATCCTGCTGGAGTTCGACTGGATCCCACCGGTCCCGGTGCTCGGCGAGGGATGGCTGTTCGTGCTCGTGAAACTCGCGGTCGCGAGCGCCGTCGTCTGGCTCTTCGCGGAGTACGTCCGCGACCGACCGGCGGAGGGGTACCTCCTGCTCGGATTCGTCGCAGCGATGGGGCTCGGTCCGGCGGCGCACAACCTGCTGTTGTTCGCGGTTGCCGGGTGACGGTCACCGCACCGGTATTTATAAGACAGAGATCGCGAATACGACGGCGACACCGGCCAACATGACCGCCTGCACGAACGAGCTCGCGAGGACACCGATCACCGCGTAGGCCGACCGGCGGACGGCGACGCGCGGCTCGCCGGCGTCCTCGTACAGGCTCGCGAGAAAGACGGTTCCGCCCAGTCCGACGACGAGACCGATCGGACCCATCACGAACAACAACGCGATACCCACCAGCGTGCCGACGACGACGGTCCACGTCGGGGCGCCACCGAGTTTGCCGGAGACCATCCCCGACAGCAGTTCCACCGCGGAGGCCAGAAGCGAAACGAGAACGAGCGCGACCAGAACGGCGAGACTCGGCTCGGCGAAGCCGGTGGTGTACGCGTAGCCGACGACGGTCAGCGCAGCGAGGACGCCGCTCGGGACGAACGGGACGAACGAACTTGCCGTCCAGACGACGAGTAACACGATCGCGATTCCAGCGAGGGAGACGGCCATACTACGACAACGGCACCCGAGTTCAAAACGGTTTAGCAGACGGTCATCGCCACCGCTCAACGAGCCGGCCGCTCGTCGGACGAGAACGAAAACGGAAGAAGGAACCCCCGAACGGACCGCTGCGCTCAGTCCTCTTCTTCGACGACTTCCGGGTCCTCGATGGCAGACTGCAGCGAGTCGAGCCCGTTGACCCACTCGGAGACGAGCCCGTACTCCAGATCCTCGACGAGGTCGATATCGAGGACCTCGCCGTCGATGACCCGGGTGCCGGCCTGCACGACGTAGCCGAGCGCGGCGTCGAGGTCGTCCTCGGCCTCGGCGTCGGCGGCCGCGCGCACGAACTCGCTCACGTCGCCCTCGACGACGCCGCCGACGATGTACTCCTCGGTCGCGTAGAAGACGGGGACGAGCGAGGTCTGGACGCCGTCGATCAGCATGACCTTGTCCTCGTCGTCGAACTCCACGTCGGCGAGCACGATGTCGCGGACGTCGCGGATCTCCTCGACCGCGCGCTCGTCGTCGATGCGCCCGTCGTCGAACGCCGCGAGCACCTTCACGACCGCGATCGCGGCGTCGTCTTGGAGGTTCAACAGGAGCCGCGCCGAATCCTCGTTTTCGGGGTCTAACTCCTCTTCTTTCAGCCGGTCGAGCCAGTTCTGCCAGCGTTCGTCGGTATAGAACGTTTCAACGGCGTCGTCGTCGGTCATGTACCGTACGTCGCCCGGACTACTCAAATGCCTTTCCTATCGATCGCCGCGCGAGAGGGCGTCTCACCCGCTCGATGCCGGGATTCGGGCACTCAGCGTTTCCCCGTCACGTCATCGGATCGTCCCCGACCGAGGCGTTCTCGCGGGCGAACGTCACGAGCCGGTCGACGTACGACTCGAACGGCGGCATCGAGACCCCGGTCCCGGCCAGCGCCTCGCGCGCGTTCGGACAGCGGTACCGGGTCGGATGGTCGAAGTAGTCGATCGTCGCCGGCTCCACGCTGACTCCGGCGGCCGAGAGCACGCGGGCCCCCGCCTTCGCGACTCGCTTCGCGGTCGGAACGGTCACCGTTCGGCGCCCGGCCGCGTCGCTCAGCGCCGCGACGAACTCGGGGACCGTCAGCGGGTCCGGATCACAGAGCTGGTACGTCTCGCCGACGGTCTCCGGGCGGCCGCTCAGCTCCGCGACGGCGTCGACGACGTAGTCGCGCGGCACGACATTCAGTTCGGTCTCGGCCGCGTCCGGGACCGAGAAGGCGAACGCCAGCCGCTTCGGCTGGGCTAAGAGGAGCCGGAGGAGGTTGTACGGCCCGTCGAGCTTGTCGGTCTCGCCGGTCTCGCTGTCGCCGACGGTGATCGCCGGGCGGTAGACGGTCGCCGGGAGCCCGTCGGCCATCCGCTCGCGCACCGCCACCTCCGCGCGGTACTTCGACGCCTCGTAGTGGTTGTTGAAGGACTGTCCCTCTCGAAGGAGATCGGCGGTGAAGGCGCCGTCGTACCGGCCGCTGACGTAGCAGGTGCTCACGTAGTGGAGGCGGTCGATCCCGATCCGCTCGCACGCGTCGAGGACGTGTTCGGTGCCGTGGACGTTCACCGCCTCCGCGAGGTCGGCGTCGACGCTCAGGTCGTAGACGGCCGCGAGGTGATACACCTCCTCGACGCCCGCCAGCAGGTCCGGGTCGTCGAGCGCCGACCCGAGTCCGAGGTCCGGCTCCGTGATGTCGCCCTCGTAGAGGTGGACTGCCGGGGCGTCGTCGGCGTCGGCAGGGGAGTCGTCGGCGTCGCCGTCACCGCCATCTCCGACCGCCGCGACGATCTCTCTCGCACGCTTCTCGGCCAGTTCGCGGTACTGCGGCTGGATCAGACACGCCACCGGGCCGTCGCCGCGGGCGAGGACCCGCCGGAGCAGCGCCGACCCGAGGAACCCGGGAAAGCCCGTGAACAGGACTTCTGGCGGCGGTGTGGCGGCGCCGGTGGAGCCGTCCGCGGAGGCGCGGTCGCTCACGGTGAGGGCTCCTCTCGCGTCGCCTCGGTGTCGATCCCGTACACCGCCTCCGGCGTCTCGACGTGCGCGCGCCGAACCGCGTCGTCGTACCCTTTTTCCAGCATCCAGCGAACGCGGCGCGGGACGGTCTTCGGGCCGAGCACCATCCCCGGTTTCTCGGGGTCGTCGACGAAGTCGGTCTCCATCAGGAACGGCTCGCCGGACTCCGCCGCGCGCTCCAGCCGGTCCTTCTCGCTCATCACGCTCGGGGTCGGCCCCGCGAGCCGCCCCTCGGCGTAGTGTTTCACGACGTTCGTCGGGTCGAGCCCCGACTCCTCGGCGACGGCGGCCAGATCGGTGAGGTCCTCGCTGGCCTCGGTGTGCAGTTGGACGGCGCAGTCGAGGGCGGCGCCGAGTTCGAACGCGCGCCGAGTCACGGCGTTCGAGGCGTCCCAGACCGCGTCGCTCACGTCGTAGTGCGGGCGCCCCGACTTCAGCGCGAGCGCCCGGTCGTCGGCGACGAACTCGCTCGCGACCTCGATCCCGCCGCACATCAGGTCACGGGCGTCCTCCGGCGAGAACCCCCGCTCGTCGACGAGCCGGCTGATGAGGCCGGGGTGGACGCCGAGGACGGGCCACGCGCGCCCCGGAAGCACGTCGTTCGCGGCCACGACCGCGTCGAGCGTCTCCTCGAAGACGGGCCAGAAGTCCGCCGGCTCGTCGGGGTCGACCCCGAGGTGCCACGACGGCTTGTTCACCACGAGCAGGTGGGTGCCGCCGAGGCGGACGAAGTCCTCGACGGCGTCGACCCCGCGGCCGTGACGCGGGTCGAGGTGGAGGTGGTTGTCGAGCACCGGCGTGTCGAGGTCGTCAGTCATGACTGAGGAAGGGATCGGGCGAGGCTTATAAACAACGGTGAGGCTGTCACAGAGCGATTCGCGAGGATTCGGTTTCACTCGTCGTTCGCTGAATCAGCCGTGAGAATATGCCTGCGTACTGTTCGACAGTCTCCGGTACGTGACACTCAGACAACGCGGTCACCATGGCCGCTTATGAAGCGAGGTGGTGTCTATCCGCTATGACCGATCCGAGCAACGACGAGTTCGAGCCAACGGCACCGGACCAACGGGAGATCGGCCGCGAAATGGCCGACGACAGTACGGAGCTCGGTTCGGTGCTGGGCGACGCGTACCGCGGAGAGATCGACCGAGTAGGGACGTGGCGCCAGCGCCTCGACCAGACGACGACGTGGGCGGTGACGCTGATGGCGGCGATCCTGACGTGGGCATTTTCGAGTGCCGACAACCCTCACTACATCTTGCTGGTCGGGATGGTCGTCGTCACCGTCTTTCTGGGCATCGAAGCGCGACGCTACCGGAACTACGATGTCTTTCGCTCACGCGTTCGGCTCCTCCAAGAGAACCTGTTCGCAAACGCCCTCGATCCGTCCCAGGGTGTCGAAAATCACGACTGGCGAGCGGAACTGAGCAGGGACTATCGCAGGCCGACGCTGAAAGTGTCGTTATACGAAGCACTCGCAAACCGACTCCGGAGTGTGTACCTTGCTCTACTCTGTGTCCTGTTGGCCGCGTGGGTGTTCAGGATTACAGCGTTCGCGCCGCGCCAAGACTGGCTGACAACCGCTGGAATCTCCCGCCTCCCTGGGATTGCAGTGGTTGCCGTTGTAGGCGTATTCTACGTCGTACTGCTGGGCATCACCTTATGGCCCCACGAGCGCCATGCCAAGGGTGAATTCCGGGAAGGGGATACGGGCGACTGGAAAGAGACAGACAGATAAATCAGTTCCCTGTACTGATCGAAACCGGGTCAAAGTGTGTCTCCTGTTGAGGATTTCAACGAAGCCGACTGAGTCCAGTCGTCTTCAATAAGGTCTCGTTGGCCACCTACGCCTTCGATGCTTAGATCGGGGAGTTCAGCGTGCCGAAGTACACCTGCCATGCGAGGGCGGACTTGGCCACGAGACTCAACAAAACGTACGTTTTCTCCCCGAAGAGGTAGTTATTCCATCGTGATATCTCCAGATACTGCAGCACCATGTTCAGCGCAAAGAGGTTGAAGAAGACGAAAATCGAAATGTAGATGTAGATGACAAACTCGGGGAATTCACCGCCGCTGGCCGTTACCGTGCCGATGAACGTGATTGCGATGACGATCCAGGGTACAATACCGGCGAAGACACCAACCCAGTACGGCGTCCAGTCGGTTTCATCAGTTGATTCGTTGCGACGTTCCATCAGAAGTCCGGCGAGGTTCATTACTGCGACGAGTCCGAACAGCGCCGCGAGCGTCCCGAGGTCCCAGATTCCGGCTAGCATACCGATGACGACGATCATCAACGAGGCGCTCACGGAGTATTCGTACCAGCGGTAGGGATTCATCCCTCTGTCGAGATACTCGACGTACCGTTCATACAACACGGTTGCAATAGCGGTGTGCGCAAACGCGGAAATGAAGAGAAAACCCGCCACGAGTAGCGGGAGATTCAACTCGATAAACGAGACGGTCTCCGGGAAGATAGTCTCTGTTTGGGGGTTGAAGCCGTATCTCGTACGTGTGATCGGCCACAGAACCTTGTCGGCCAAGATGACCATCGCCAGCCCTTGTAGAACGTGTAGGATAGCCATGACGGCGTTCCATAGTCGGAGTCGAGTGTCTCGCGCAGACGTCTGTGGGTTGGTCTCGGTCGTTGTCGTACGTGATGTAGACATTATGTTAGTCGAACAACCCTCCGGCAATAGTCCTTTGGAGGGGTGCGGTGCGCCTTATCCGGACCGGAATACAGTACACGTGAACTGGTAGGTGTTCGGTGACCCCGACGAGGCTCTACGTTTGTCGTGACCGACATCGGATACTGTTCGTTCCGTAGGTGTACCAATCAGACGATTCGCTCAGTCACACCTAAATAAAAGCTACGTCCCCTGCTGACTACACGCTCTGTATCGTCCATGTCGATACTGGTAGTTCCCCGACAACTCAGAGAGACGCTGCAAGATACGGGGCGCGAGTCTTGCAAGACGGTCGCTATGAGACTGCCGTCAACGAGACGGCGCTTCGTAGCCGAACTGTGTCGAGTACCGTCCGTGAACTCCGAAGCCACTACCTGTTCGATTTCTGCTCCTGATCGGGGTGATCCGAAATAAACACGCTCGTGTCGTCCGGGACGTCGTCGGTCACCCAGGCGTTCGCACCGATGCTCACGTGGTCGCCGATTTCTATCGTCCCGAGTACGTTGCTTCCGGCACCGATGACGACGTGATCGCCGATGTCGGGATGGCGCTTATAATCTTTCGCCAGCATGTGGTCCTCGCCCTCTTCCTCCTCGAAGTGGAGTGCGCCGAGAGTGACGTTCTGGTAGATCCGGACCCAGTCGCCGACTGTCGCCGTCTCGCCGATGACGACCCCGGTCCCGTGATCGATGAAGAAATACTCGCCGATCTCCGCACCTGGATGGATGTCGATGCCCGTCTCGACCTTCGAGTACTCGGCGAGTTCGCGGGCGTACTCGAAGCTGCCCTCCTCGTAGAGGGTGTGCGCCACCCTGTGGGTCATGATCGCGTGAAAACCGGGATACGATCGGATGATCTCACAGTTGCTCTTCGCTGCGGGATCGCCTTTATACGCGGCCTCGACGTCCTTTTCGAGGCTCCGTCGAATCGCCGGCAAGCGGTCGAGCGTCCTGTCGACGATCGCGGTCAAATCGTCTGCGTCACGACCCGAATAGGCTGTGATACCCATGTGTATGCAGCTGCCGAGTTCGGTCAGGCGGGCACGAGTTTCGTCGGGGTCGTCCAGTAGCTCCGTCGCGTTCCAGCATCGGGGAAACAGGAGCTGTTTGAGGAGAGGTGGTTCATCACGCAGAGAATCGCGGGGAGGATAGACCCGCGAGGTGTCTCTCGGGAGGGTCGATTCGTCTGCTCGATAGGACTCGATGAGTTCTTCGTGGACGTCGCCGGTGTACTCGTACCCCATTTGTGGGTGTTGACGCTGTCGAGTAAAGTTAGTTCTTCTACTTCGCACCCAGACGACCCCTTTGGTAGGCCGGCTGTTCCTTGATCTGTGTTTCGTGTCGGTACCGCCTCGGTTTTCCGGTACCGCTTTGATGTTTCTACCTCGTTCTCTGACACCTCAACAACTGCTACGCTTCGGAGTCGCCCCCATCACTGTCCCGACCGGTGACCTTCCGGATGCACGAGGAGCCGAAGGGCCCGAGCTCGCCGGCGTCCAGTTGCACGAAGTGGCCGGTCGTGATCGTCGTCCCGCAGCGGCGGCACTCGAACTCCCCCTCGCGCTGGATCACCTGACGCTCGTAGTTCACGTACGTCCCGCCGCGCTGGACTCGGAGGCGGGCGTTCTCGCGCTCGATGACGCCGCGCTTCTCGGCGGCGTCGAGGATCTCGCGGGTGAGCGAGGGGCTCGTCGTCACCGTCTCGATCCGGTCGATCGCGTCCGGCAGCGCCAGCTCCTCGTGTTCGAGGTGGGCCAACAGCTCGACGCCGAGCTCCAGCTTCTCCTCGCGCGCGGCCGGTTCGTTCACGCCCGGCGAAACGAATCGGACCCTCTTAAGTCGGCCGGGAGGGAGCCGAACGGCCGTCTCCGGGGGCGCCGTGTCCCCGCCATGTAGTAAGACAGTTACCACGGGGGACGCTGGGGACCGTATGGACGTACTCGAGGTCGCGGCGCGGGCGACCGGGACGGGACCGGTGTGCGACGCGTGTCTCGGCCGGCTCGTCGCCGACCGGAGCTTCGGGCTGTCGAACGCCGAGCGGGGGTCTGCGCTGCGCGTCTCGCTCTCGCTCCGCGACGACGAGGACCACGAATCGGTCGAGACGGCTGACTGCTGGGTCTGTGAGGGCCGCTGTACCGAGTTCGACGAGTGGGCCGAGCGCGCCGCCGAGGCGGTCGAGGGGACGGAGTTCGCCACCTACAACGTCGGTACTCGTCCCCCGCCGCTCATCGAGGAGAACGAGGCGCTGCTCCGCGAGGAGGCCGAGCTCGACGACGACGCGGGCGAGCCGTTTAAATCGGAGTTCAACCGCGAGGTCGGCAAGCGGTTCGGCCGGGTCACCGAGACGGAGGTGTCGTTCGACCGCCCGGACGTACAGTTCACCATCGACCTCGCCGAGGACGCGATCGACGCGAAGGTGAACTCCACGTTCGTATACGGGCGGTACCGGAAGCTGGAACGAGACATCCCCCAGACCGAGTGGCCCTGTCGGGAGTGCAAGGGATCGGGGCGACAGGGCGCCGACCCCTGCGACCACTGCGGCGGCTCCGGCTACCTCTACGACGACAGCGTCGAGGAGTACACCGCGCCCGTCGTCGAGGATGTGATGGACGGCACAGAGGCGACGTTCCACGGCGCAGGCCGCGAGGACGTGGACGCCCTCATGCTCGGCACCGGGCGCCCGTTCGTGATCGAGGTCGAGGAGCCGCGGCGGCGCCGGGTCGACGTCGAGCGTCTCCAGGCCGACATCAACGCCTTCGCCGACGGCGCCGTCGAGGTCGAGGGGCTCCGGCTCGCGACCTACGACATGGTCGAACGCGTGAAGGAACACGAGGCCGCGAAGCGCTACCGCGCCGAGGTGACCTTCGACGCCGACGTGGACGCCGACGCGCTCGCGGCCGCGGTCGAGGAACTGGAGGGGACCACGGTCGAGCAGTACACCCCAAACCGCGTCGACCACCGGCGCGCGAGCATCACCCGCGAGCGCGACGTGTACGAGGCGACCGCCGAACTCGACGACGCGCGCCACGCGACGGTCGAGATCCGCGGTGCCGGCGGGCTCTACGTCAAGGAGCTGATCTCCGGCGACGAGGGGCGGACGGAGCCGAGCCTCGCCGGGCTACTCGGCGTCGGGGCCGAGGTCACCGCGCTCGACGTGGTCGCCGTCGAGGGCGAAGACGAGCCGTTCGAGCGCGAGGAGTTCTTTCGCGACTGATACGTCGGATTTGGGACCAACGGGATTTATGCGACGCACGTCTGACGATGCGGTATGAACGGGAGCGACGCCGACGGCGGGAGCGCGGGCGGCGGAGCGGCGGACCCGGAGGCCGACGGAGAGCCGGACATGGGCGAGGGAGCACCGCGCGTCGGCGAGCCCGCCGTCGAATCGGCCGTGGCGGAGGCGACCGACTCGACGCCGGCCGCGGCCGACGCGACGCTCGAAGGGCTCGACCGCGTGACGCGTCGGGACCGCGTCTCCTCGGTCCTCGTCGCCGTCGGTCCCGGGCCGCACTCGGCGGCGACCGTCGACGTGGCTCGGGGGATCGCGGACGCCACCGGCGCGTGGCTCGAACTCTTCCACGTCGTCCCCACCGACGCCGCGCTCGCCGATTCCCCGGCGGAGACCGAAGGGGGCGCGGCCGACGGCACAGATCCTGAGACCGGCGACCGCGACGACTACGCCGCGACCGGCGAGCGGCTCCTCGACGCCGCCCGCGACCGCCTCGGCGACTTCGACCGGGTCGACCGCTGGCTCGTCGAGGACCGGTCGGCCGCGAGCGCGATCGTCGAGCAGTCCCCGTACTACGACCTCGTGGTCGTCGGCGCCCCCACGACCGGGACCGTCGGGCGCTTCGTGTTCGGCTCCACGACCGACACCGTGGTCGACGACGCCGAGGTCCCCGTGGTCGTCGTCGAAGCGGACGGGGAAGCCGCCCTCGACGTCGTGTAGAGCGCGTCGCTTTCGGGGGTGAAAACGACGTACAAAGATAAAGTGGCTCTGCCACGGACCCTCGGGTATGACTGACGACGCGATCGACGACGTGGACGGGGCGATCCTGTACGCGTTACAAGAAGACGCCCGGAACTCCTCGTCGGGAGACATCGCGGAGCGGACGGGTACGTCGGACAGCACCGTCCGCAAGCGCATCCAACGCCTCGAATCCGACGGGGTGATCAAGGGGTACAGCGCGAAGGTCGATTACCAGAAGTCGGGGTATCCGCTCCGGATGCTGCTCTACTGTACCGCGTCGATACCCGAGCGCGGCGAACTGCTCCCGGAGATCCTCGAGATCGACGGCGTCGTCTCGGTCCAGGAATTGGTCACCGGCGAACAGAACCTCCTCGTGACGGTGGTCGGGGAGTCGGACGGCGACATCACGCCCGTTGCACAGGAGCTCCTCGACATGGGACTCACCGTCGCCGACGAGGTCCTCGTTCGGAGCCACGAGACGACGCCCTTCGGCAAGTTCGACGCCGAGACGGAGTCCTGATCGGGGACGCTTCTGACCCAAGCGACGACTTTTCTGCTCGCAGCGACGCGTGTCTTCGTCGGCGAATCCGCTGCAGGACCGAAACCATAACGTTCTTTAACAACAGTTTAACGAACAGATTGTGAATATAGACAGGTTTAATAGGTAATCTGTTCTTAAAACGGAGTGAAGACGACCAATCCCGGCCAACCGACCCCGTGTCGGCTGTCGAGCGTGGTCGAACGAACTGAACGATGTCAGGATCTACCCCGAAATCGACGGTCGGAGCGCTCCCGGACACGACGGCGACGTCGCCGCTCGTGCCCGTCGCACTCACGTGGCTCGTGTGGTCGCTGTTCGTCGCGAGCCTCGCGATGCTCTTCGGCCGAGTCCGATTCGGTCTCGCTCCGGAGGTCCCCGGCGTGATCGCCGTCGACGGACTCACCGTCCTGCTGTGGGTGGTCGTCACGTTCTTCGCCGGCATCGTCCACAGCTACTCGCGCCGTTACATGGCCGGGAGCGCCCACGAGACGGGCTTTTTCTTCGCCGTGTTCGGGTTCGCGATAACCGTGATGGCGCTCGTCGCAGCCGACCACGTCGCCCTGTTCGGACTCCTGTGGCTGGCGATGGGACTGGTGATGGCGAAGCTGATCGGCATCCTCAGCGGGTGGGAGCAGGCGCGGGCGGCCGCGACGGTCGCTCGTCGCTCCTTCCTCGCCAGCAGCGCGCTCCTCGGCGTCGCGCTTGGGGCGCTCTGGTGGACGACCGGTGCGACGACGATCTCCGGTATCGCCGCGGCTGCCGACAGCCTCGGTGGTCCGGTGTGGCTCCTCGCCGCCGTCGCGCTGGTCCTCGCGGCGATGATCCAGTCCGCGCTCGTCCCGTTCCACGGCTGGCTGCTCTCCTCGATGACCGCGCCCACGCCGGCGTCGGCGCTGATGCACGCCGGGTTCGTCAACGCGGGCGGCGTCCTCTTGATCCGCTTCGCGCCGGTCGTCACCGTCGACGGCGGACTCATGCTCGCGATCGTCGCGGTCGGCGCGACCAGCGCGCTGCTCGGGAAACTCCTCAAATCCGTCCGGCCGGACGTCAAGAGCAAGCTGGCCTGCTCGACGACGGGCCAGATGGGATTCATGATCATGCAGGCCGGTCTCGGCTTCTTCGGGGCCGCCATCACCCACCTCGTCCTTCACGGCTTTTATAAGGCCTACCAGTTTCTCGGATCGGGCGGCGGGGTCGAGCGGACGAGCCCGAGCAAGGCGAAAGCGCACGTGACGAGCGGTTCCGGCGTCGTCGACGTCGCCGTGACGCTCCTGACCGGACTGGCGGGCGGCGCGGTCTTCGTGCTGGTAACGGGGAAGGGAGCGAGTCTCGACACCGGTCTCCTCCTCGCGCTGTTCGTGGTGTTTACCACCCTTCACGCGGCGCGCGGTGCGGTCCGGCACGCATCGCTTCCGGCGTCGGTTCGCTACGGGGCGGTTCCGCTGGTGTTCCTCCCGGCTATCGCTCTGTACGCGCTCGTTTATAAGGGGATCTCGGGACTCCTGACCGGGCTCCCGGTCGTCACGGCCCCGACCGAGCTGACCGCGCTTCACGGCGTCGTGGCCGCGGTCTTCCTGGTCACGTACGTCGCCATCGAGACCGGCGTCCACGAACGCAGTCGGCGGCTCTACGTCGCGCTCCTGAACGCGAGCCAACCGTCGCCCGGCACCCTGCTGACGAACCCGAACGAGTACGACAACGGAGGCACGCAATGAGTATCCACCCCACCATCGAAGACGGTATCGACGACGCGGCGACGACGGTCGGATCGGTCTGGCCGATCCACTCGTTCGTGACCGCTAACCCCCTCTCGGGGTTCGAAGACATGCCGTTCGGCGAGGCGGTGACGCAGGCGGCCGACCTACTGGGCGGTCGCGGCTACCCGAGTCGTGAGACGTTCCGGGCGGCGCTCGACGACGGCCAGATCGACCCGGAGACGCTCGAGTCGGAGCTCGCCGACCGCGGCTACGACGCTGACCCGGAGACGCTGCTCGAGCGTATCGAGACCGACGTTGGATCGGGGACGCCTGATACCGACGCCGACACCGACGCCAACACCGATGCCGATCAGGTCGACCGCGTGCTGACGAAGTGGCTGTCGGCCTTCCTCGACGAGGGGCACGCCGCGTGGTCGATGCCGAACCGCGGCGACGGGTTCTACGCCGCCTTCCGTGAGATGGCCCCGCACGACGCTGAGATCCCCGATTCGGGGGTCCTCGCGTCGCTGCCCGACACTCCGACCGAGGCCATCAAGACCGCGTTGGAGCCGTATCCGGAGGGGCAGTGGGTGCCCATCTTCGAGGAGCAGCTGGCTGCGCTCCCGGGGTGGACCGGCTTCATCAAGCAGCGCGCGGACGACGGGGGACCGTGGCAGTCGGCGTGTCCGATCACGCTCGCGGAGTACCTCGCGGTCCGCCTCGCGCTCCTCGACGGGTTCGGCGTCGACGTCGAGCCGTCGACCGGGCCCGACATCCCCGAGGCTGACCCCGCCGACGACCTCGCCGAGGCGTTCCTGAGCGCGTGGGAGGCGAGCTACCGCTCGGAGGTCGTCGACCACGTCGCCGCCGAGAGTCGGGCGCAGGCCGAGAGCGGGCCGTCGGCGCGTCCCGACGCGCAGTTGGTGTTCTGTATCGACACTCGCTCCGAGGTAATCCGCCGTCACATCGAGGCCACGGGCGCGTACGATACCCACGGCTACGCCGGCTTCTTCGGCGTCCCGATGGAGTATCAGGGGTACGACGCGGAGGCCTCGGTGGACGCCTGTCCGCCCATCCTCGACGCCCAACACCGCGTCAGCGAGGTCCCGACCGATACGGACACGCGGGACCGCCACGACCGGTGGTCGAGCGTCCGCGAGGTCGCGGGCGAGGTCGTCAAGAAGCTGAAGACGAACCCCGCCAGCGCCTTCGGGTTCGTCGAGAACGCCGGGAGCGGCTACGGGCTGGCGCTCGCGGCGCGCACGCTCCTCCCCGGTCGCGTCCGCGACCTGTTGGACACTGCCGACGACGCGGTACCCGACGATCACGAGTTCTGCGAGCAGATCGTTCAGCACCAGCACACCCACGCCGACGGGCTCCCGGTGGGCCTGACCCGCGAAGAGCAGGTCGAGTACGCCGCGACCGCCTTCGAGCTGATGGGCTGGACCGAGTTCGGTCGGCTCGTCGCCTTTGTCGGGCACGCGAGCGAGACGACCAACAACCCCTACGACTCGAGTCTGGACTGCGGCGCGTGTGCCGGCAACCCGGGCGGGCCGAACGCTCGCGTCCTCGCGCAGATCTGCGCCGACCCCGACGTGAAGGCGGCGTTGCGCGACCGCGGCTTCGAGATCCCCGACGACACGGTCTTCCTCGCCGGCGAGCACAACACGACGACCGACGAGATCGAGATCTACGGCGACGTGCCCGAGAGCCACGCGGACGACCTCGAAACGTTGCGCGCGGACCTCGCCGACGCCCGCGAGAACGCGACCGCCGAGCGCGTCGCGTCGATGGGCGGCGACGCGTCGGAAAGCGTCGACGAGACCGAGCGCCGCGCCGCCGACTGGGCCGAGACGCGTCCCGAGTGGGGACTGGCGGGCAACGCCGGCTTCGTCGTCGGCCCCCGCGAGCTGACGAGCGATCTCGACCTCGACGGCCGCGCCTTCCTCCACTCGTACGACTGGTCGACCGACCCCGACGGTGACGCGCTCGAAGCGATCCTCGCGGGACCGATGGTCGTCACCCAGTGGATCAACGCCCAGTACTACTTCTCGACCGTCGACAACGCGGCCTACGGGAGCGGGTCGAAGGTGACGCACAACCCCGTCGGCAACGTCGGCGTCTACCAGGGCAACGGCGGCGACCTGATGACCGGGCTCCCCCTCCAGTCGCTGATGGCGGCCGACGACGACCCGTACCACCGGCCGCTCCGCCTCTCGACGGTCGTCCACGCGCCCGTCGCGCGCGTCACCGAGGTCCTGGCCGACCACGACGAAGTCACCCAACTGCTGGACAACGACTGGCTCTCGCTGACCGTCGTCGACCCGACCCAGGGGCACCGCGCGTTCGAGTACGAACGCGACCTGGAGTGGCAGTCGCTGTCCGAGCCGGCCGAGACCGACCTCCCCGAGACTGAACCGGAGGCGCCGGCTGCCCCCGAGCCCGCGGTCGCGGACGACTGACTCGGACGGGCGGCCTCCTCTCCCCTTTCCGCACCTCGTCGCGTGCTATCGGTTCTCGCCCCGGCGACAGCGTTATACCGATGTACACACTTGTACATTACAACGCGAAACACTACATCGGTGTACACAATGAATATAAACAACACGGTCGAACGCGTGACGGACGGAGCGGATCTGACGGTCGACGAGGCGCGCGAGGCCGCGCGGCTCGTCTTCGAGGAGGCGACCGAGGCGCAGATCGGCGCCCTGCTCGCCGCGCTCCGCGCCAAGGGGGAGACCGAGGCGGAGATCGCGGGGTTCGCGCAGGGGATGCGCGACGCCGCGCGGACGATCGAGCCCGACCGCGAGCCGCTCGTCGACACCTGCGGGACCGGCGGCGACGACTACGACACGATCAACGTCTCAACGACCGCCGCGATCGTCGCGGCGGGCGCGGGCGTACCGATCGCCAAGCACGGCAACTACTCCGTCTCCTCTTCCTCGGGGAGCGCCGACGTGCTGGAGGTCGCGGGCGCCGACGTGGAGGCCGAGCCGCCGGCGGTCGAGGACGCCATCGAGGCCGACGGGATCGGGTTCATGCTCGCGCCCGTCTTCCACCCGGCGATGAAGGCCGTCATCGGCCCGCGCAAGGAGCTCGGGATGCGGACGATCTTCAACGTGCTCGGCCCGCTCACCAACCCCGCCGGCGCCGACGCGCAGGTGCTCGGCGTGTACGACCCGGAGCTGGTCGGGACGATCGCGCGGTCGCTCGCGCACATGCCCGTCGAGCACGCGCTGGTGGTCCACGGCGCAGGGATGGACGAGATCGGGATCCACGACGAGACGGTCGTCGCCGAGGTCGACGGCGACGAGGTGACCGAGTTCACGATCGTGCCCGAGGATCTGGGGCTCGACCGCGCTCCGATCGAGGCGGTCGCGGGCGGGACCCCCGAGGAGAACGCCGCCGACCTGCGGGGGATCGTTGACGGCTCCGTTACCGGCCCCAAGCGCGATCTCGTCCTGGCGAACGCGGGCGCGACGATCTACGTCGCCGGCGAGGCCGACACGCTCGCGGCGGGCGTCGAGCGCGCGGCCGAGGCGATCGACTCCGGCGCAGCCGCCGAGAAGTTCGCGGCGCTCTGCGGCGACGAAGAAGCCCCGAAAGCGGGGACGACCGCCACCCCGGAGGACGACTGATGGCACGGGTGAAGATCTGCGGGCTGACGCGGGGCGCCGACCTCCGCGCCGCGATCGACGCCGGTGCCGACGCGGTGGGCGTCATCTCCGAGGTCCCGACCGACTCCCCGCGCGAGGTCGACCCGGCGAAAGCGGCGGAGCTGCTCGCGGACGTACCCCCGTTCGTCACCGCGACGCTCGTCACCATGCCCGACACCGCCGAGCGGGCGGTCGAACTCCTCCGGACGATCGGCCCCGACGCCATCCAGCTCCACGGCGAGTGGACGCCCGACGAGATCCGGTACATCCGCGCGGAGACGGAGCGGAAGGTCCTGCTCGCGGTCGACGCCGACGATCCGGCGCGTGCCGAGGAGTTCGATCGGGTCGCCGACGCGCTCGTGATCGACTCGACCGACGAGTCCGGCGCGGGCGGCACCGGCGAGACCCACGACTGGGAGCGGGCCGGCGACCTCGCCGACCGGCTCACCTCGCCGGTGGTCCTCGCCGGCGGACTCACGGCCGACAACGTCGCCGAAGCGGTCCGGGCCGCCGATCCGTTCGCGGTCGACGTGGCCTCGGGCGTCGAGCTCAGCGACGGGCGGAAAGACCACAACGCGGTGGCCCGCTTCGTGGCGAACGCGGGGCGGGAGATGGAGCTGGTATGAGCGAGTCGGCGACCCCGATCGACCGCTCGAAGGCCGAGTTCGTCGAGCTCGCGGCCGACGCCGAGAAGCCGGTCGTGGTCCGCGCGTCCGCGTCGCTCGACGCCGACGTGACCCCGTTGGCGGCGTACGCGAGGCTGGTCGGTGAGGGCCCGTACGGATTCCTCCTCGAGTCCGGCGAGAAGGTCGCGTCCAGCGATCCCGACGGCGCGTTCACCGCCGACGGCGACGCCGACAAACACGCCCGCTACTCGTTCGTCGGCTACGACCCCGAGGCGATCGTCTCGGTCCACCCCGACCGGACGGACGTGACTCGGCTCGGGCCGGCGGCGGAGTTCGTCGGAGGCGAGCCCGACAGCGATCTGGGTCCCGACGCCGGCGACGCGATCGACCGGATTCGGGCGGCGTTCCCGGACGTGAGCCTGCGCGGCTTCCCGGACACCGACCGACAGATCCTCTCCGGCGGCTTCGTCGGCTTCCTCGCGTACGAGGCCGTCTACGACCTCTGGCTGGAGGAGGTCGGCGTCGACCGCCCGGAGACCGAGTTCCCGGACGCCGAGTTCGCGTTAACGACCCGGACCGTCGTTTTCGACGACAAGGAAGGCACCGTCGAACTCGTCTTCACTCCCGTCGTCGGCGTCGACGACGATCCCGCGGCCGTTTACGACGACCTCGTCGCCGAGGCGGAGCGGGTCGGTGCCGAACTCCGGGACGCGTCTCCGCCGGCGCCCGACGGGATCCGCGTGGACGACGAGTCTGCCGACCCCCGCGAGGAGTACGAGGAGGCGGTTCGGACCGCCAAGCGGCACGTCCTCGACGGGGACATCTATCAGGGCGTGATCTCGCGGAGCCGCGAGCTCCGCGGCGAGGTCGACTCGCTCGGGCTGTACGCGGCGCTGCGCGAGGTGAACCCGTCACCGTACATGTACGTGCTGCGCCACGACGACCGCAGCATCGTCGGCGCGAGCCCGGAGACGCTGGTGTCGGTGCGCGGCGACCGGATCGTCTCGAACCCGATTGCGGGCACCTGCGCCCGCGGGACGAGTCCGGTGGAGGACCGCCGGCTGGCGGGCGAGATGCTCGCAGACGGGAAGGAGCGCGCCGAGCACACGATGTTGGTCGACCTCGCGCGCAACGACGTGCGGCGCGTCTCGGAGGCGGGCTCCGTGCGCGTCGAGGAGTTCATGAACGTGTTGAAGTACAGCCACGTCCAGCACATCGAGTCGACCGTCACGGGGACGCTGGCGGGCGACGCCGACGCCTTCGACGCGACGCGAGCGACGTTCCCCGCGGGCACGCTCACCGGCGCCCCGAAGGTGCGCGCGATGGAGATCATCGAGGAGCTGGAGACGACTCCGCGGGAGGCGTACGGCGGCGGCGTCGGCTACTACGCGTGGACCGGCGACGCCGACTTCGCCATCGTGATCCGGACGGCGATGCTCGACCACTCGCCGGCGGACGCGGGTCCGCCCGGCGAGACTGCGGTGACCGTCCGCGCGGGCGCCGGCCTCGTCGCCGACTCCGACCCGGCCGCCGAGTACGAGGAGACCGAACAAAAGATGGACGGCGTGTTGACCGCGATCGAGCGGATTCGGACTGATAGCGAGCGTGGCGGAGACGCCGACGACCCCCTCCCCGCCGGCACGGAGGTCGATGAATGAAGGTCGTCGTCGTCGACAACTTCGACTCGTTCACGTACAATCTCGTCGAGTACGTCTCCGACCAGCCGCTCGACGGCGAGGAGATCGAGGTCGAGGTGTTCAAGAACACGGCGTCGCTGGCCGAGATCCGCGACGCCGACCCGGACGCGATCCTCATCAGTCCCGGTCCCGGTCACCCGAAAAACGAGCGCGACGTGGGCGTGACGATGGCGGTACTTCGCGACCTCTCGCCGGAGGTCCCGACGCTCGGCGTCTGTCTCGGCCTCGAAGCCGCGGTCTACGAGTACGGCGGGACGGTCGGCCACGCGCCCGAGCCGATCCACGGCAAGGCGTTCCCCGTCGACCACGACGGCGAGGGGGTGTTTGCCGGGCTCGATCAGGGGTTCCGTGCCGGGCGCTACCACTCGCTGGCCGCCACCGGGATTCCCGACGCCTTCGAGATAACTGCGACCACCGACCACGAGGGCGACGAAATCGTCATGGGAATCCGCCACCGTGACCGCCCGATCGAGGCGGTGCAGTTCCACCCTGAGAGCGTGCTGACCGCGGTCGGCCACGACCTGATCCGGAACTTCCTCGAATCCGTTTAATTTGCCACGCTAACATGCTCTTTTCAGGCGTATTTCCGTCTGAAACAGCTGTTCGATAAAAAGGCGGATTGGCTGTTGATATTTCTGCCAGCTCAGAGAGATGTTTTGATAGCTGTGCAAGACACAACGCGCGAATGTGGCACATCGCGGTGAGGAAATCAGGATAGATCGATTCGATCAGTACAGCGGAGACACATACCAGTGCCAGCCTGAGGTATCATCCAGAGAAATAGAATTGCGGTCACTTCAGACCGATCACGGTCACTGGCTCTAGGCAGTCCGTTGTGGCAGATTCGCTCCGGAGAAGGTATCCGACAACAAGTATCGCTATGGCAGCGATATCGAGTGTCACCAATAGGGGTTCCCGCCCACTCCGACATCAACGATATCGAGCAAAATCACCGAGGCCGGTCCAAAAACGACTAGCAAAAGCAAGAAGCCGACTATCATCAGGTGAGGTGATAGTTCTCTCCTCCGACTCTAGACCAGAGCATCGCTACCAACAACCTGCTTCACAAAAGCGCACAACGAATATCTCGGTAGAGCGCTGTCAGGCTTCGAGATCGATCCGAGCTGTCTGCCCCTTCCCCTTCTTGCCTTTGCCCGCGCTGGTCGAGACCCCGATCTCGACGGTGTCAAGGAACGCTGCAAACGAGTCCGGGTAGCCACTCCCTGTTTGTAACGTAATGTATCTGATCGTCTCCTGTCCGTAATCGATGTTTGTCGACGGTGCCCCAGACTTGCGGGTACTCCAGTCGATCGAACCTGCTTGGAGTTCCTGAAGCGTCGGCTGGCCGCCTCCGTAGAACCCGTATCCGACGTAGGCGTCATCAAAGAACGTGAGCTGATTATCGGCATCACTCGTCGACCACTTGATCCACTCGCCGCCCGGGGCATCGAGATCTTGGGCGAAGTAGGGTTCCGCAGTGATGCGGTGCCCGTACCAACTTCCGTCATTAGTCCCGTCCTGTTCAGTGTAAATCTGGAGATACACGTTATAAGGATTTGTCCCGGATGTCTCTGTTTCTTTCTTCGTGTGGTAGGACACGTGCGTCAGGTCATCAACGGTCACGTCTCCCGCGTTTTGGAACAGGTCATCGGGAGTAAGGTACAGCGCAAATTTGTCATCGTTTCCGTCACCGTTCGTGTCGACACCAGTCTTCCACGACCCTGCAAGGGAGTATGATTCGTTACGAGTCCCGACGGCACCACCCTGTAACCCGTCAAAATCCGGTTTGAGTACAAATCGCTTGTTCCGACCCCCAGTAGCTGCTGCAGAGCCGATCATCCCGGTGGTACTAACTACCCCTGCGGCTCCAATGCCCTTCAGTACACCCCGTCGTGTGGTGAATCGCGTATTACTCATTCGACTGCGCCTCCGAACTCGGATAGACTAGACCCAACCATTGTTCGTTTCACAGTTGTTATGATTGTCGATTGACTATATAATTGTTTCTACGATTCTCGTTATCGCTCCATCGGGCCCATGAGTAAGAGGGAGTGCGGACGCTCCAAGGCAAGCAATCTGGACTGATTACAACCTTCCAACAGACAGTAGAGTCGTAATTTGCTATTCCGGTGCGTCCGCAGGCACGTTCTATCGGTTGGTTCAGGATTTAGATAGAGAAAATAACGCAGCTTCCGTGCTGACTACACCCTCTGTATCTCGCACCCTGCTACTGACATGTTATGGAGATGTCGTCGTTCGACATCGGTACGTGGTTCCCCGTATTGACCGCAACGAGAGCAACGCGTATCACCTACTGAGGATTGTAACAGACCGGTTAAAGGCAGACCGGAGGGTCCGCAGCGACGCGGACGCTACTTAGACGCCTCGTCTACTGACCCCTCACCGTCGTCGTCACCGCCTTCCGACTCTTCCCCGTCGCCGCTGCCTTCTTTCGCCTTCGCTTCGTCACCGGTCTCTTCCACGTCCCGTCCCGCGAGCCCGACGAGGTGACCGACCTCGGGGAGAATGATCTCGTCGACGCCGAGCCGGACCGCGTTCTCGGAGCCGGGCAGACAGAACACCGGGGTGTCGACGACGATCCCGGCGGTCGCCCGCGAGCCGATCGTCCGCGTTTCGACTTCTTCGTAGGAGAGTCGGCGGAACAGTTCGCCGAATCCCGGGAGCGTCTTGGCGAACAGCCCGCGCACCGACTCGGGAGTCGCGTCGTCGGGTGTCACGCCCGTTCCGCCGGTCGTCACGATCGCGTCGGTGTCCTTCCGACGCGCGAGCCGGTCGACGGTCCCCTGCACGCTGTCGTACTCGTCGGGGACGAGATCACGGACGGCGACCTCGTGACCGGCCTCTTCGAACGCGGAGACGATGTATTCGCCGGAAGGGTCGTCGTCCAGCGATCGCGAGGATGAGACCGTCACGATCGCGACCGCGACGGTGTCGGCGTCGTGGCTGTGGTGGTCGTGGTCCTCGCCGTGCGAGTGGTCCTCGCCGTGCGAGTGGTCCTCACCGTGCGAGTGGTCCTCACCGTGACTGCCGTCGTGATCGTCGCTTTCTTCGTCGTGATCGCGTGCGTCGCTCATGGTACAACGTTTCTTGTCGACGGTAAAAACACCTCTCCGATGTGACGATCCCCCGATTCGCGGTCGGCGGGCGCCGACTCAAGAGCCAGTCGACGGATACCGGATCAGGGCCAATCGTCGCGCGAGGGCTCCTCGACGGCCTCAGTCTCGGAATCTTCGGTGGCGAGGGTCCAGCCCGCGGCGTCGGCCGCGTCCTCGACGTGGAGGAACTCCCAGTCGGTCGCCTCGGCCATCGCCTCGTCCTCCTCGTCGACGCCGACGAACACGTGTCGGTCCGTGTCGAACTGCTGGGCGATGTTCTCCAAGCTTTCTTCGACGCCGCGCGGACCCGAGAAGAAGTCTTGTCGCACGCGGTGTTTACGGGTGAAGTTCGTGACGACGTAGGTCGGCTTCTCGCTGACGACGCCGACGTACTCCGTCCACTGCCGGGCGTTGTTGAACACGTCGTTGGGGTCCGCGAGGGCCTTCAACGCCTTCAGTTCGAACGCCAGCGTCATGTCGGTAGATCCGCCACTGTCCATAGATCGGTGTTCTCGCGGCGGGCGAAAACAACTTCGTTTCCGCGGCGGCTGCCCGTCGACCGCGGAGGAGAGACGCGCGGCTCCTCAGCGCGAGCGAACCCGGTAGTAGTCGGTGAACTTCACCACGTCGCCGTCGTCGAGGTCGTCGGCTTCCGGCGCCGTCCGCGGTCGTCCAGCAAGCTCCCTGACGACGATCTGGGCGTCTTCGCCGAGCTCGTCGTAGTGGCGGACCCGCGCGTCCGGTGGGATCACACCGGTACGTCGGAGCCGCATTCGCCGATTCGTCTCTCGAAATGCCATATGGTGACATATAACATGGTAAATAGTGATAAACCTGTCGGTGGCACGTCGGTCGGAAAGGGCCGCAGCAAGCGAGCGGTGGTCGATCGGGACCTGACGCCAGACCGCCGAATCCGTCCCGTTCGGGCGTCGACTGTTGGTGTCTGGGCGTCGCCGCGAGGTCGTCGGCTACTGTTGTTCGGTCGTCGCCGCGAGGTCGTCGACGGCGAAGCCGGGCTCCATCAGAACATCCGTCTGGTCGCTCACGTCGCGACCCTCGCGCATGAGCTGTTTGAACGCGGACTGCGGCGAGAGGTCGCCGATGAGGACGCCGCCGACGACTTTGCCGTCCTTGAGGGCGACGCGCCGCCACTCCCCCTCGGCTGTCGTCGCTTCGGCGGAGTCGTCGCCGAGCGTCGGGTGGCCGAAGGAAAGGAACGGGAAGTCGAAGTGGGTGATCGAGTACGAGGAGACCCACTCAAACGCCTCGCTGCCGTGATCGATCATGTTGCGGGCCGCGATCGTGCCTTGTTCCTTGGCGGACCCCCACGAGCCGTTCTTCGCCTGCTCGCCGAGGATCAGGTCGTTGAACGTGGTGATGTCGCCCGCGGCGAACACGTTGTCGACGTTGGTGCGCATGAACTCGTCGACGACGATGCCGTTCTCGAGCTCCAGCGGTGTGTCCTCGACGAGCTCGGTGTTGAAGTTCAGGCCGATGGCGACGCCGGCGAAGTCGCACTCGTAGCGCTCGCCGTTCGGATCGACCGCGGCCTCAACGTAACCGTCGTCGTCGACCTCGAAGTGGTCGACGCCCGAGCCGAAGACGGGCTCGACGCCGCGCTCGCGCATCGCGTCGTGCATGATCTCCGCGCCCTCCTCGGAGAGCGCGTAGCGCCACCAGTTGTCGCCGCGCATCAGGTACTTCGCCTCAACGTCCTGCGCCCCGCAGATGGCTGCGAAGTCGATGCCGAGGAGTCCGGCGCCGACGATGACGGCCTGGTCAGCGCCCTCGACGCTCTCTTTGATCTTGCGGGCGTCTTGGAACGTCCAGAAGTGGTGGATCCCGTCGGCATCCGCGTTGCCGACCGGGAGCTGTTGGGGGGTGCCACCGATCGCGAGCAGGAGGGTGTCGTACTCGAACGTCTCGCCCTCGTGGCTGTGGACCGTGTCGTTCTCGACGTCGATGTCGACGACGACCGTGTTGAGTCGGAGGTCGACATCGTGGTCGTCGTACCACGACTCCTGGTGGATCGATATCGGGGCCTCGGGGAGCTTCCCCTTCGCGTACTCCTTGATCAGGATCCGGTTGTAGAGGGACTCCCCCTCGTCGGTGAGTACCGTGATCTCGGCGTCGGGCGCTTCCTCGCGGAGCGTCTCGGCCGCGGACGCGCCCGAGATACCGTCACCGATGATCACGTACGAATCGCTCATACGCGGGCGTTCGGATTCATGGTTAATGTGGGTTGTCATCCGTGCCTGACCCGTGCGAATTCACCGCAAACCGGCTTCACGAGGCGATCGACGGTCTCTCGACACCGGGTCGCTCGGCGCAATTTCTTCGACGCCGACCCCGTCAGTTGTCGGCGCCGGCGGGCGCTGCAGGGAACTCCTTCTCGCCCGCCTCGATCGGTACGTCGAGCCAGTTTTCCATGGGAATGAGCGGGCACTCGTACGCGTGGTTGTACGCGCACGTCGGGTTGTACGCGACGTTGAAGTCCACGACCCACTCGCCGTCGACGCGGTCGGGGTCGGGCTCCAAGTCGAGGTACCGTCCCGCGCCGTACGTCGTCTCGCCGTTTGTCTCGTCGCGGAAGGGCACCCAGAAGCGATCACTGCCGTCGGTCGGCCGATACGCCTGTAGCGTCACCGACTCGCCGTCGGCCTCGAACCGGAACTCCCCCCAGCGGCGGTACGTCTGCTCGCCGTCGGCGGTCGTCTCGACGGTCACCGTCTCCTTCTCGTCGTGTTCGTGAAGCGGGAGGACGAACCGGTACGCCGAGTCCGGCTCGAAGTGCGCCAGTCCGGGGAACGCGTCGCCCCGCATCGAGACCGGGAGCGGCGAGCGCCCCGAGTCCCGGAACTGCTCGCGTTTCGCCTGCCGCTGTGCCTCGATCTGTGCGGCCCAGTCGTCGCTGGGGCTCGTTTCGACCATACATTTATATTGTGTGTGTTGTGCAATAACGGTTTCGCCGGGAGAGATCGGTATCTCCGAGACGCCGAGCGGCGATCGCCTCGCCACAGATTCAAGGTCGTCGCTCCCGTACGGTGGATATGAAGATCCGGCAGAACATCCGTCACTGGGCCGCCAAGAAGGCGTTGACGACGCCGGTCGTCGGCGACGTAGCGAACGACAAGCTCGTCGACCTCCACACGAGCATCTTCCTCAACAAGGCAGACGAGGACCGCCGCGAGGAGCGCCGCGACCACCTCGACAGCTTCTTCGACGCGACGATGGACACCTACGTCGCCGCTCTGGAGACCGGCTTCGCCGAGGCGGAGGCCCGCGAGATCACCCACGTGCAGGCCAACTTCGACTTCTTCAACTACGGATGGACGGAGATGATGGAGATTCCGGGCGACGAACTGGAGGAGCACTACCGTCGCTACGAGTCCTTCTTCGGCGAACACGGGATCACGATCGACGACCCGCTCGGCGAGTTCCGGCCCGCGGAGGGCGTCGTCGACGCTCCCGAGACCCCCGAGAAACTGAAGACGGCGGAGTACGAGAACGCGCTGGCCGGCTTCGCCGACGATGTGTACGTCGAGACCGACGACGGGGAGACGGTCGTCGGCGGCGAGACCGAGGAGCCGGACGAGGTCGACCCGTCCGCCGCGCCCGGGCTCGACGAGGACGAAGCGAGCGCCTAACGGAGAGTTCGCGGTCCGGCGGCGGCGTCGATACACCCGAAGCCGCCGCCCACGTTTATACGACGGCGGTGTGACTGGCCGGCATGAACCGCGGGCAATCGTTTCTCCTCCTCCTCATCGGGTCGGTCGCGCTCCTGACGCTGTACGTCATCAGCCCGTTCATCGAGTACGTCATCGCCTCCGCGATCATCGCGTACGTCCTCTTCCCGTTTCACGTGCGGCTCTCTCGGTGGCTTCGGAAGGCGCTCTCCGGTCGGCTCCGCGCGTCGCTTGCGCGTCGGCTGGGATACATGCTGTCCGCACTGACGCTGATCGCCTCGTCGATCGTCGCCGTCATCCTGCCGCTCGCGTATATCTCGTGGGTGTTCGTCCGCGACCTCACGGCGATCGCACGGGGGAACACCGATATCGATGTCGAGGCCATTGAAACGGAGATCGCGGCGCTCACGGGCGAGCAGATCGAGGTCGGCGACTTCCTCGCGACCGCCGGCCAGGTGCTCGCCAACACGCTGTTCGGCGGGTTCAGCGGCGTCGTCACGACGGCGATTCGCGCGTCGGTCGGGCTCTCGCTGGCGCTGTTCTTGGTCTACTATACGCTGATCGACGGCCCGGCGTTCGTGCGGTGGCTCCGGGCGACGAGTCCGCTCCCGTCGAACGTCACCGCCGACCTCGTCGACCGCGTCGACGCGATGACTCGCGGGGTGGTGATCGGCCACATCGTCGTGGCGCTGTTACAGGCGCTCGTCGCTGGATTCGGGCTCTGGGCGGCCGGGATACCGAACGTCATCTTCTGGACGTTCGTGATGGCGGTGTTAGCGTTGGTACCGCTCGTCGGGGCGTTCTTCGTCTGGGGACCCGCGGCGGCGTACCTCTTTGCGATCGATCAGGTGACTGCGAGCGTATTCCTCGCGGTGTACGGGGTTCTCGTCATCGCGATGGTGGACAACTACGCGCGCCCGATTGTTATTGACCAGCAGGCGCACCTGAACCCGGCGGTGATCCTCCTCGGCGTGTTCGGCGGGATCTACGCCATCGGCTTTACCGGGCTGTTCGTCGGCCCTATCGTCATCGGGGTGCTCGCGGCCACGCTAGAGACGTTCCGGGAGGACTACGACGTGATCTGACGGTACGCGGCCAAACGGCACGCGGAGGTCCCTTTTAAGACGGCACGCGGAGGTCACTTTAAATCGCTCGCGCACCTATCGATCTTTATGACTACTTCCGTCGGCCCGCGCCTCCCGGACCGGCGTGACGCCCTGCTCGTCGTCGGCGCCGCGGTCGCCGTCAACCTCCTCGGCGCGCTCGGCGTCCCCTTCACCGCCACCGAGAGCGCGTGGTTCGCCGGGCTCGACTTACCGGCGTACTACCCGCCGAGCTGGGCGTTCGGCGTCGTCTGGCCGATCCTGTACGCGCTCATCGGCGCCGCGGCCGCGCTCGTCTACCTCGGCGGGCGCGAGGGAGAGGAGAACGTCGGTGGCTCGCCACGACTCGCCCGCGACGCCCGAATCGCGCTCGCGCTGTTCGGCGCTCAGCTCGTCGTCAACATCGGATGGTCACCCGTTTTCTGGGGGCTCGAACGCGCCGACCTCGGCCTCGTCGTGCTCATCGCGCTCCTCCCGCTCGTCGTCGCGACGATCGTCGCCTTCGACCGGGTCGACCGCCGAGCCGCCCTCCTGCTCGTCCCGTACCTCGCGTGGATCTGCTTCGCGACCGCGCTCAACTACGGGATCTGGACGCTGAACTAACAGATCGGCTACTCCCCGCATGTTCCGAGCCGCGCCGCGATGAACTCCCGCTCTGCCGGATCGAGGGTGCGGTCGCCGTCGCGGAACGCGTGCAACCCCGCCCGGTACCGGTCTCCATCTGCCTTGTTCTCCCCGCTCGCGTCGCCTCCTCCGCCCGCCCCGCGTCCCGCAGCCGGCTCGGCTGCGGGACGTTCGAGTACCAGCTCCGCGATACCGGTCCGCTCGCCCGTGTACGCGAAGCCGCATTTATAAAGCGCCGCGTAGGCAAACGGATTGTTGACCGCGATCTTCACCCGGTCGTAGCCGTCGGCCGCGAGTCGAGGGACGATCCGATCGATCAGACGCGGGCCGAGCCCCTCGCCGCGGCGCGCGACGTGGACGGTGACGTACCGGAGGCGACAGCAGTCGGGGTCGGTCCGGTCGGGCGAGAAGGAGACGGCCGCGACCACGTCGTCGTCGAACTCGCTCGCCTCGACGGTCGGCGGGAGTGGCTCGTCTGGCTCCCACTCCGGGACCGCCGGCGAGCCGTCGGGAGTCCGCAACACCGCCTTGCCCGGAGCGCCCACGACGAACTTGCCGGCGTAGGCGAACGCGCGGTAGTCGAGCCGCAGCGTCGCTCCCGAGCCCGGGGCGCCGACGAACGCGTACTCCATGGCGGCCGGTACGGTGCGGGTATACAAATGTGCGCGGCTCGTCGCGAACGGCTTTTAAATACTTCCGTCGCTGATAACGGTCATGTACGGCCTCGGCGACGTTCGCTTCTTTGACCGGATCGCTCCGCTGTACGACCGCGTCATGCCGCCGGCCGACGGCGAGGCGCTGGCCGCGGGGCTCGCCCACGCGACGCGGCCGATCGACCGGCTGCTTGACATCGGCGGCGGCTCGGGGCGCGCGGCGGCCGCGCTGACCGGCCCCGAGATCACCGTCGTCGACGCCTCGATCGAAATGTTGGCGCGTGCTCGGGCACATCGCGGGCTCTCGGCCGTCGGCGGGGACGCGGGGCGACTCCCGTTCCGCGGCGGGTCGGTCGACGCGGCGACGATCGTCGACGCCTTTCATCACCTGCCCGACCAGACGGCCGCGATCGATGAGGCCGCGCGCGTCATTGCTCCGGGCGGCGCGCTCGTGATCCGGGAGTTCGACCCGACGCACCCGCTCGGGCGGGGGCTCGTGGCGAGCGAACACGCGATCGGGATGGAGTCGCAGTTCCGATCGCCCGACGACCTCGCCGCGGCGCTCGCCGACGCCGGGTTCGACCCGCGGATCGTCGACCGCGGTTTCGGCTACACGGTCGTCGGCGTGCGAGAGTGAGGGACGCGAATCTGGCCCGTGACGGAGAGACCGGGACACGCGTCGATGTCGTCGCAGACGTTGGATAGCGACGATCGCCTCTTGACCGACAGCGGGAGTGGGGATATCGATGCAGTGGCGTCGTTGTTTATAAGTGAGAACGAGACATCGCTGACGGCTATGTATCCGTGATCGACGACTCTGGAGTGAACACCTGCAAAGCCCAGCCGCTCGCGTAGAAGTCGTTGACACCGGATCGGCACCGAACACCTCCCCAGCCTCGGCGGACGGGCCGGCGCGGTTCTGTCCGCGCCGGCCCGCCGCCTCCCTCGCACGCGCACCTCGCGGCCGTTTATAAACGGCCGCTCGGAGGCGCGCGCCACCGCATCACGTCGCGTTCATTTATAAGCAACCTTCGCCGTCGCTCATACTCACTTAAATATCGTATCGACGCCACCAAACTGCAACACTCACTCGTCTGAACTTCTTCAAGCTCTCTCAGCGCGCCCTAGTCGTGCGAGTGGCTGTGTGCGCCGTGGTCGTGGGCAGCGTCCTCGCCGTGCGATCCGCCGTCGCCCTCGTCGTCGTGGGTGTGGTCCTGCCCGTCGGGGTCCGTCTCGCCGAGGACCTCGGCGCCCTCGCCGTCGATCATGTCCATGTTCTTGAGGTTGTCGCGCTCCTCGAAGTCCTCGACGGCCTCCATCACGTCCTCCTGCGTAATCGTCATCCGGTCTTCGGTGAGCGCGCCGAGGACCGCCTCGCGAAGCACCATTCGGAGGTCCGAGCCCGTGAGCCCGTTCGTCCGGTCGGCGACTTCCTCGGGGTCGAAGTCGGCGATCTGCATCTCTCGGGTGACGACCCGGAGGATGTCCGCGCGCATGTCGCGGTCCGGCTTGGGGAAGTTGACGATCTCGTCGAAGCGGCGCCACGCGGCCGCGTCGAGCTGGTCCGGGTGGTTGGTCGCGCCGATCAAGAGGACCTCGTCGCGCACGAGCGACACCTCATCGATCGACTTGAGGAGGGTGTTGACCGCGCGCTTCAGCGCGGCGTGTTCGTCGGAACGCCGGGTCTTCGCCACCGAGTCGAACTCGTCGATGAAGAGGATACACGGCGAGAGCCGCTTCGCGACCTCGAACGTCTTCTCGACGTTCTTGGCCGTCTCGCCGAGGTACTGGCTCGTGATCATCGACATCTTCACCTCGACGAGGGGGATACCGAGCTCGTGTGCGAGCGCCCGCGAGACGGTCGTCTTTCCGGTCCCCGGCGGGCCGACGAACAGGAGCTTTCCGATCTCGCGAAGCCCGATCTGCGCGAGGTACTCTCGGTGTTCGATCGCCTTGACGATCTTCTGGATCTCGCCCTCCTGATCGCCGGTGAGGACGAGGTCCGCGAGCGTCGTCTCGATCTCCTCGGGGGCCTGTACGTTGACGAGGTCGAGCATCTCGCCGTCCTCGTCCTCGTCGAAGTACTCCTCCAGCAGGGCGTCGATCCAGACGCGATCCGCCTGAATCGGTCGGACGCTGTCGCGCGCCTCCTCGTGGGTCACGGGCGCGTCGAGGTCCTCCGCGAGCTCGAGCGCGGCGACGATCGTCGGGTTCTCGGCGATCCGATCGTCGGTGGCGTGGTCGCGGTACCACTCCAGCGCCATCGCCGGCTGGGTCAGCGATATTTCGCCGGAAAACTCCGTCCGCTGGGTGAACAGCAGGTCGGAGACGGCGTCCCACGGGTGATCGATACCCGTCGCGGTCCGGGTGCTCTCGCTCGTCGGCTTGAGCGGCCGTTCCACGCCGACCGGGGCGTCATCGGTGGCGTCATGCGACCAGAATACCTGCCGGAAGCGCGGCGGCAGGTCGTTCTCGTCGAGGTCGCGGTTCTCGGTGTAGAGGTGCGTCGTCAACACGAACTCGACGACGTCGAGCGCCGGGTCACTCATCCGGGCTATGTAGCCGCGGGAGGCGGTTAAGCGCGTCGAACCGCGGCCGATATGTGCGTGGTGGACAACCACCGCCGACTCGCTGCCGACGTATCGAACGCTTATTAGCCCTGGTGGTCGACCTACGTCGCATGAGCTCCGACGACGCGGCCGCCGCCGGTGATTCCGCCGGTCAGGCCGACGCCGACGCGGACCACGAGAACGCGCTCCAAGACGTGATCGCCGTCGATCCCGACGACGACGAGCAGGGGACGGTGAACCGGCTCGACGCCCACACGGGCGACGGGATCCGCCACCGAGCGTTCACCTGCCTCGTGTACGACACCGACGGCCGAATCCTGTTGGCGCAGCGCGCGCCCACGAAACGGCTGTGGGACGGCCACTGGGACGGGACGGTCGCCTCCCACCCGATCGAGGGACAGTCGCAAGCGGACGCGACCGAACAGCGCTTAGCGGAGGAGCTGGGAATCACCCCGGATCAGTACGACGACCTCCGGGTGACGGACAAGTTCGAGTACAAGCGCTACTACCCCAACGAGGGCGTCGAGTGGGAGGTCTGCTCGGTGCTGAAGGTGACCTTAGACGACACCTCGCTCGATCCCGACGACGACGAAATCGGCGGGATGCTGTGGGCCGACTACGACCACCTCTACGAGAACCCGGCGCTCTACCGGCAGCTCCGCCTGTGCCCGTGGTTCGAGATCGCGATGCGGCGCGACTTCTCCTGAGCGGGCGAGCCGAGCGTCCCCGCGAACGCAGCGGAAGCGGCGACTTGAAGGCGCGCGGGCGACTCCGTTCGGTATGACCGTCGTCGCCGTGCTTGCGAAGCCGCCCCGCGAGGGGCTCGTCGGGACCGGACTCGCGGAGTCGACGCCGCTGTCGACCGCCGAGGCGGCCGACCTGTACGAGGCGCTGTTCCGGGACGCCGTACTCGCTGTCGACCGCTCCGGCGGCGAACTTCTCGTCAACTACCCCGTCGACGACGACCTCCCCGCCGAGCACCGCACCGACACCCCCCCTGAGGCCGAGCTGCGAACCCTCGTCGCCGACACCCTCGGCGGTACCGAGGAGGTCCGCTTCGAGCGACAGGTCGGGTCGTCGTTCGGCGCGCGCGCCGGCAACACCGTCACCCACCTGCTCCGCGAGGAGAACGCGGACTCGGTCGCTATCGTCACCCCGCAGGCGCCGATGCTGTCGCGGACCGTGATCGACTCGGCCGCGATGAAGCTCCGGACCAACGAGGTCGTCCTCGGCCCCTCCACCTGCGGGCGCACCTACTACGCCGGCTTCACCGCGCCGATCGACTTCGAGGGTGCGTTCGAGGCCCCCAGCCTCCCGACGCTGGCGGCACGCGGGGCCGACGCCGACCTCGACGTGGAGTTCTTGGCGTCCTCGCCCTCGATGGTCGACGGCGACGACCTGCTCGACGCCGTCCCCCTGCTCCGCGCCCGATTCGCCGCCGAGCGCGTCGTCCCCGACTACACCGCCGCGTTCGTCCACGAACACGGCCTCGACGTGATCGTCGAAGACGGGGACCCGCGGGTCATTCGGGACTGACGCGACGGTCCGGTGTCCGGGCTCCCGGTGCGTAAAACCGCGAGCAGCGCGGCTCGAAACCCCGATAAGGCTCCGTCGCCTCCGACCGGTAATGACCGACGAGAAGGAGAGCACGTTCCTCGTCACGCACGCCGAGAGCGACTCCGCGGTGTTGAAAGACGTCCACGACGGCCAGGTACACACGCTGAGCACGAATCCTGAGCTCGCCCTCGACGACGCACTGGAAGCGACCGTCGCCCCGAACCCCCCGATGGAAGTCACGTATCAGGTCGTCGAGGTCGCGGAGCGGCGGTCTCTCTCGATCGAGGAGAGCGAGGAGCCGCCGACCGTCCACGAACGCGAACTCGCGGCCGAGACGGATCCCGGCGAGCTCGCCCGCGAGGACCGCGCGGGCGTCGGCGAGATCCACGTGTTGACGCCGCCGGAAGACGACACCACGGAGGCGGTCGCGGACGTGATCGACGACCGCGAGGCGACGCTCTCGCGGGCGGCCCGACTCGGCGTGAACCGCGTCGAAATCCGGTCGGAGCCGGGCGTAGTCAGTGTGCGGTACATGCCCTGAGCGCGGCCTCGGAGCCGAAGGGCACGGTCACTCCCGGTCGCCGCGTCGACCGAATCGCCGTCGACCTCGATCCGTTCGACGCGGAAGGGAACGTCGAGGCTGTCGCCGCAACAGCCGACGTCGACGAACTCCTCACGGGCGTCTCCGACGGCAATGCGGTCGAGGACCCGAGCGAAGTGGCCCCGGTAGCGGTCCGTCTCGACCTGATCGCGTCCCCAGTCGCTGAGTCCCTCCGGGTACGAGAGGACGACGCGGCTGGCATTCTGTCCCATGGGTTCAACTACGATATCCGCCAGCTAATGGGTTTCGGCGCGACGGATCGCTCCACGGTCGGTCGCAAACGGGAGCGGTCGAAGGCGGAGCCGCGGGTGAGCGAGAAGCGGTGAGTAAGAAGGCTTATTCGCGCCCGCGGTGGAAGCGGTATTTATGGTAGCGATCGAGGTACCGGAGGTCAACTACACCGAGTACTCGAACCGGCAGCTCGTGGCGATTCCACTCGCGGTCCTCGTTCTCGCGCTCGCGATCATCGGCGGGTGGTACCTGGTCACGGGGGCGCCGGCGAACCTCGGGTTGGAGTTCACGGGCGGCGTGGAGCTTCGGATCGCCGACGACGGCGGCGACGTAGAACAGCAGATCGAGACCGCGTTCGAGCGGCAGCCCGACTCGGTCCGGTCGATTCCCGCGGACGACGTGTACATAGTGACGTTCCGGGCGGCCGACGAGGACCCGGAAGGCTTGGCTAACGACCTGTCCGCGCAGGCCGACGAGGCCGGGCTCTCCACGACCGCGATCGATCAGGTGTCCCCCAGCTTCGCATCCGACACGGCCCGAACCGCGATTTACGGCGTCGCGCTCGCCTTCCTCGGGATGAGCGTGCTCGTGTTCGCGCTGTTCCGGACGTTCGTCCCGTCGATCGCGGTCGTCGCGTCGGCGTTTTCGGACCTCGTGGTCCCCATCGCGGTGATGAACCTCCTCGGGATCCAGATGACGCTCGGAACGATCGCGGCGCTCCTGATGATCATCGGCTACAGCGTCGACTCCGACATCCTGTTGAACAACTCCGTGCTGCGCCGGACGGGTGACTTCTACGAGTCTGTAAGCCGCGCGATGCGGACCGGGGTGACGATGACGCTCACGTCGATGGCGGCGATGATCGTGATGGCTATCGTCGCGGCGCTGTTCGGCGTCGACCTGCTCCGGAACATCGGCATCATCCTCTCCGTCGGGCTCTGTGCCGACCTGATGAACACGTACCTGCTGAACGTCTCGCTGCTTCGCTGGTACAAGTTCGAGGGGGTGAAACGCTGATGTTCGAATCCATTAAGAACAACTGGCGAATCCTGCTCTTAGTCGTCGTCGTGCTGGGCGCGACGGTGGCGCTTTTCGCGCCGCAGTTCGGCCCCCAGACCGCCCCCGGCGAGAACGTCTCCGAGGCCGAACAGGGGATCACGAACCTCCAATACGGGCTCGACCTGGCGGGCGGGACGCGGGTCCGCGCCCCCCTCGTCGGGTACACAGCGACTGAGGTCGACTTCGACGGCGACCAACCGAACGAGGTCGCTAGCGCGATCGCCGGCGAGCTGGCGAACGCCTCGGCAGGCGACATCACTGCGGTGCCCGCGGAGAGCGCCGTCGACGTCACTGAGCCGTCGGTCACCGAAGCACAGTTCCGGGAAGCGATGGACGCCTCGGGATACGCCTACGAGGACGTTCGGTACGGCGTGACACAGGAGACCCGCGACGTCGCACAGCGCGTCATCGAGGACAAGATCGACGAGACGGGCCTCTCCGGCGGAACGGTCCAGCAGGTCCAGTCGCTCACCGGCGAGTACTTCATTCTCATTGAGGTACCCGGAGAGAACCGGAGCAGCGTGACTAGTCTCCTCGAAGAACGCGGGACCGTCCAGATTGACATCGCATACCCGACCGAGAACGGGACCGCTATCCAAGATGAGGTGTTGACACAGGACGACTTCGCGGAGCTCGGTTCCGCGGCCCAGAGCGAGCGAGGTACCGGAGCGTACGTGCCGGTGACGGTCCGGAATACGGCTCCGGAGGGCGAGCAGTCGCCCGCCCATAGTTTCCAGCAGGCGGTCGCTGACCGCGGGTTCGCCGCGGCGTACAACGGTCCGGGAGACCAGTGTGACTACAGCCAGAACCCGGACGACGTGAGCAGACCGTGTCTCCTGCTCACCGTCGACGGCGAGGTCGTCAACTCCTTCGGGATGGACCCGGGCCTCGCGGACAGCATGGCGAGCGGCTCGTGGGCCACCGACGGCGGGTTCCGGCTTACGACGGGCGAGTTCGCCGAGGCCGAGCGGATCGCCATCAACCTGCGTGCCGGCGCGCTCCCGGCCGACCTCGACATCAGCGGACAGGGGACTTCGCGGTCCATCTCGGCGTCACAGGGAGAGAACTACAAGAACTACTCACTGGTGACGGGGGTCCTCGCGGTGTTCGCGGTCGCCGGCATGGTGTTCCTCCGCTACCGCGAGCCCGCGGTGGCGCTGCCGATGATCGTCACGGCGCTCGCCGAGGTGTACGCGCTGCTCGGCTTCGCCGCGCTGTTGAGCTATCCCCTCGAACTGGCCGTGATCGCCGGCTTCATCGCGGTCGTCGGGACGGGGGTCGACGACCTCGTGATCATCGCCGACGAGGTGATGAGCGAGGGCGACGTGAACTCCAAGAAGGTGTTCGACTCTCGCTTCCGGCGCGCCTTCTGGGTGATCGGCGCGGCTGCGGCGACGACGATCGTCGCGATGTCACCGCTGATGGTGCTGTCGCTCGGGGACCTGTCGGGGTTCGCGATCTTCACCATCCTCGGCGTCCTGATCGGCGTGTTGATCACGCGCCCCGCGTACGGCGACATCCTGCGTCGCCTACTGACGATCCGGTGAGGATCGGAGCGCGAGAGACGAGGTGACCCTCCGCGACTGCCTTTCGAACGCAAACGCGGTTCCCCATATCGAGAGCGGCTCAAACGTGACTCACAACCAACCCGACGCGACGGCTCCGACGGACCCCGCTCCGGAGCCGCAGCGGTCGCGCGGGCGGAGTCGCGTGGAGTATCCGGCGTGACGCCCTTCCCCGAGATCGTCGTCGTCGCGTTCGTCGCCCAGCTCGCGGTGCTGCCGGGCGAGAAGGTGCAGTTCATGATCGCCGCGCTGTCGACCCGATACGACCCGAAGGTGGTCGTCGCGGCCGCGGGATCGGCGTTCGCCGGCTGGACGGCGGTCGAGATCGCCTTCGGCCAAGCCCTGCAGTCGGCGCTGCCCGGCATCGTGCTCGACGCCGTGACCGCGGCGCTGTTCTTCGTCTTCGCGTACCTGCTGTACCGGTCGATGCCGGACCAAGCCTCGGAGCGCCTCACCGTCGACGGCGACGGCGGCTTGGAGACGACCGATTCGGATCCGGAGCCGCGGGATTCGACCCTCGCCGCGCTGGAATCGGTGACGCTTCCGGGCCCGCTCGACCGCTACGCCGGGTCGTACGGCGGATTCCTGCCGATCTTCGTACTCACCGCCACCGGTGAGTTCGGCGATAAGACCCAGCTGGTGACGATCGGGCTGGCCGTCCAGTACGGCGCGACCTCCGCCATTTGGCTGGGCGAGATGCTGGCGATCATCCCGATCAGCCTCGCGAACGCGTACTTCTTCCACACGTTCGCCCATCGGTTCGACATGCGACGGGCGCACCTCGCGTCCGCAGTACTGTTCGCCTTCTTCGGTGCCGACACCGTACTCTTCATCGTCGCCGGATTCTCTCTCTGGGAGACGTTTATCGGGGCCGTGACGGCGGCCGCGTCGGGGCTCTTCTAACTCTTTGCGGGTCCGCTAGAACTCGTCTAACCCGGCCTGCTCGGCGGCCGCGAGCACGTCGTCGCAGGTCGCCCACGAGCGCCGCGCGCAGTCGGGGACGTCGCCGTGGTCGTCGACGTAAGCCCGCAGGAACGACCGCGTCGTGGGATCGCTCGGATAGCCGCTCCCGACGCCGTCGTACGCGAGGTAGTCGGCGTCGATAGTCGCCATCCGCTCGTCGCGGGCCACCTTCGCGACGATGCTCGCGGCACCGACTATCGGATCGTCTTCGTCGGCGCCGTGGGCGGCTGCCACGTCGACCGCAGGGATGTCGGTATCGGCGGTGTCGTCGCCGGGGTCGGCGACGAACTCGGCCAGCCGACGGGCGAACCGCGACTCGCTGGTGTCGCCCGCGTCGGCGACGACCCGGATCGGCTCGTCGAGGCCGGCGGCGAGACTCCCGTCGAGCGCGGCGCGGACCGCCCGCGCCTGCCCGCGCACGGTGAGCGTGTTCATGTCCGTGTCCGGGCGGTCGATCTCGGCGGGTTCGACGAACGCGACGCCGACGGCGACGCGGTCAGCCTCGCGGATCGCGGCGTCGATCGACTCGCGCCGCGCTGGCGTGATTCGCTTCGAGTCGTCCACGTCGTCCGGGAGAGTCGACGGATCGGCCAGTACCGCCGCGGCTACCATCGGTCCGAGTACGGGGCCCTTCCCGGCCTCGTCGACGCCGAGATACACGCGTCGCTCGTCGTCTCGGAACGGTAAATAGGTTCAGAAAGCGATCGGGCGCGCGTCAGGCGGCGGGCCGCTCAGTCGATGAGAACCGCGTTGACCTGACCGGTCTGGCCGGGTCGGGAGGTGACGCGGGCGCGTCCCGCGGACGTCTCGATGATGGCGCCCTTGGTGACGATGTTCCGGCGGGCGTAGTTAACGTTCGAGGGGTTGTCGACGACGTTCTCGATGTCGGCCTCGCTGACCTCGCCACCGTCGGCGACTTGTGCGACGTTCGTCGCGAGCGCGCGGACCTTCTGCTCGGTGCCGCGTGAGTCGATGAACTGGACCCGCGTCTCGCCGACGGTCGTCTCGGCCGGCTCGCGGCCGAGTTGGTGGCGCTTCTTGTTCGAGGCGTGCTTCAGTCGACCGCCCGTCCGCTTGCGCGTGGAGCGTCCCTGGTCTTTCATACAGGTACGAACAGCCAGCGAATACTTGAAGCGTTCGACTCGTGTCGGCCCCGAGGCCGCCGAGACCGGCGGCACGGTGGGCTGGACGCACCCATGCGCCACTTGGCGATCGGTCACATGAACCGTTGCTCGAACTCTCGGATCCCCTCGTCGGTGCCGACGATGACAAGCTCGTCGTCGTCGCCGATCCGCGTGTCAGGGCCGATCTCCGTCAGGGTCTCGTCGCCGCGCTCGATCGCGATGACGGTGCAACCGGTCGCCTCACCGATGTTCGCCCGGCCGAGGGTCTGTCCCGTGAGCCGGGGGACGCGACTCCTGACGACCTCGATCTGTTGGTTGAGCGAGAGCACGTCGCGGTCCTCGACGACGGTTGAGGCGGACAGCCGCCCGGTGACGGTCGCGAGCGAGAGGACGTAGTCGGCGCCCGCCCGGTGCATCTTCCGGACGCTCTCGGCCTCCTCGACGCGGGCAAGCACCTGCGCGTTCGGCGCTAAGTCCCGGATCACGAGCGTCGTGAACTCCGTCGTGGTGTCGTCCGGTAGCGCGAGGACGACGGTCTGCGCCGTCTCGATGTCAGCGGCGCGCAGCGTCTCCGGTTCGGTCGCGTCGCCGACCACGTCGACGCCGTCCATCTCCTCGCGGTCGACAACGGTCACCGGGAGGTCCGCGTCCACGAGTTCCTCCGTAACTGTCCGCCCGACCTGCCCGTATCCGATAACCACGGTCTCACCCGCGCCGAACCGCCGAGTGGCGGAGTTCGTCAGCTCGACGAGCCGCTCCAGCTGATCCGCCCGCCCGGAAACGAGCAGCACCGTCCCGGCAGACAGCGCCGCGTCCGGCGGTGGCGCCGCGTCGAACTCGCCGTTGAACCAGGCCCCGATCACGTTGACGCCGGCGCGCTCGCGGATCCTGCTGTCGGCGAGCGTCGAGTCGGCGAGCGAGCTTCCGTGCGGGATCGACACCTCCGCGAGCTGGAGAGAGTCGCCGATGGAGACCGCCCCGCCGAGGTCGGTCTGGAGCGCCGTCGTCACCTTCGCAGCGAGGCTCTCGCCGAGCAGCGACCGCGGCGAAAGCACCTCGTCCGCGCCGGCGAGTCGGTGGTACCGCTCGCGGTCGGGGTCCTCGACGACGCTGATGACGGGCACGTCCGGCGACAGCTCCTTCGCGGCGAGCACAATACTCGCGTCTACCTGATCGGAGACGTCGGTTACCAGTGCCCGCGCGTCCGGAAGATTCGCGGCAGCGAGTCCGTCCGTGGACTCCGGATCGGCGCGGATCACGGTCCGGCCTGCCTCATACACCTGCACCGCTCGGTCGGCGTTCGGCTCGACGATCACGTAGGGGATCTCTTGGGAGTCGAGCTCCTCGATGAGCGCCGCCGACCGCGACGTGTCCGAACAGACGACGACGTGACCCGACAGCTCCTCGTCCAGGGACGTGGGAACGGTCGTCGAGAACGCCTCCTCCAAGAGCGGTGTCACCACGACCGGCAGCGCCCCGATCAGAAGCACCATGCCGACGAGGTCCATCACGGCGATGAACGCGTTCAGCTGCTGGCTCTCCCATGGCGAGTCCCCGCCGAACCCGGTCGTCGTGAACATCTCGATCGAGAAGCGCAGCGCCTCGATCATCGTCCGCGGATCGCCCTCGTACACCCGCATCCCGTACTGGTAGACGACTGCGGTGAAAATCAGCACGAAGAGGACGAAGGCCGAGTAGCCGGCGACCCGCCGCTTCCACGAGTTCATTGGTTCGGGATATGGCATCCCGACACAAAAACAGGTTGCGTTCGACGAAACGGGAACGTCCGGCGAAACACGGTGCGTTCGGCGAAACGGGGTGCGTTCGGCGGCCGCCGGGAACCGGTCGGCGTCCGCTCCGAAGCTCGGTGGTTTAAGTCCCGGCGGGCGAACGGATAGGTATGGTGCGGAATCCGTCGCGCGAGAGCGAGCCACCGTCGGTCGACGACGTGCTGGATGCGTTGGCGGACGACGACGCACGGCGGATCGTGTCGGCACTCTCCGAGCCGAAGACGGCGAGCGACGTGTCGGAGGAGTGCGACATTCCGCTGTCGACGACCTACCGGAAACTGGAGCTGCTCACGGAGGCGTCCCTGCTGTCGGAGTCGACGGACATTCGCCGCGACGGGCAACACACGACCCGCTACTCGGTCTCGTTCGAGACGGTGACCGTCTCGATCGACGGGGCAAAAAGCGAGGAGAACGACCGCGAGTTCGCGATCGAGTTCACCCGTCCGGACCGGACCCGGGACGAACGGCTGGCCGACCTGTGGTCGGAACTTCGCGAGGAAACATGACTATGTATATCGACCTGATCATCATCGTCGCAAAGACCGCCATCCTCGTACTCGGTGGCAGCATCACCTACTATGCGCTTCGGGCGTTCCGCCGGACCGGAGACCCCTCGCTGCGCGCGCTCGGTATCGGCTTCGGTGTCGTCACCGTCGGGGCGCTGATCGGCGGCGTCTCCCACCAGGTCATCGGATCGGAACTCGTCGTCGGGATCGCGATCAACAGCCTGCTGACGGCGATCGGGTTCGGCGTTATCGTTTATTCGCTGTCGATGGAGTAGTGCGGGCGGGACGGTCGCATCCCCGTCGCGTCCCCGTCGCGCCCTCCCCCGCTATCGACGTTCGACGAACCTCGGTTTCGGTAGTCTTTTGCAGCGTTCCGTCATCAGATCGGGCTATGAGCGACGCACGTGAGGAGCTCTCTCGCCGGATCGCCGGCGAGATAACGCTCAGCGACGACCCCGGGGCGACGCTCCGGAAGTGGCGGACCGACTTCGACGTCTCCCAAACGGAGCTGGCCGATCAGCTCGACGTCTCCTCGTCGGTCGTCTCGGACTACGAGAGCGGACGCCGCGAGAGCCCGGGAATCGGCGTCGTTCGACGGACGGTCGAAGGGCTCTTGGACATCGACGAGCGACGGGGCGGCGGGCGCCTTCGCCAGTACGCACGCGTGCTCTCCGCCGGCTTCGAGAGCGACATCGTCCACGACCTCCGGGAGTACTCGACGGCGGTTCCCCTCGAGAAGTTCTACGAGGCGATGGGGGCGACGGAGATCGTGCGCGGCGAGCAGGACCACGTCAACGGCCACACCGTCATCAACTCGATACAGGCGATCACCCGTCTCTCGAGCGAGGAGTTCTACCGGCTCTACGGGCAGTCGACGAACCGCGCGCTCGTGTTCACCCGCGTCACGCGCGGCGAGTCGCCGCTGGTCGCGCTGCGGGTCGTGAGCCCGACGCCGAACGCGGTCGTGCTCCATGGGATCGAGGACGGCGACCTGTGGGACCACGCTGCCGACCTCGCTCGCGTCGACGGGTTCTCGCTGGCGACCTCGACTCGTGACCTGGACGACTGTTTGGCTGACCTGCAAGCGCTGTGAGGCGGCCGTCGCAGGTGCGTCGAAGACGGCCCGTCCCCGGACCGCGAGCCTGAAACCCCCGGCGACCCTCGCTGCGCGTATGACCGACGACTACGCCGAGCGCCTCCGCGCGAACCGCCGCGAGAAGGACGAGTTCTTCGCCGAACACCCGCAGTCCCCGATCCCGCCCGAGAGCCGCGACGACTTCGAGGGGCTCGATTACTTCGCGCCCGACGCGGACTACCGGGTCGAGGCGACCGTCACCGTCCACGACGATCCCGAGCCGGTCGAGATGGAGACCACCGCGAGCAACCCGGTGCGGTACCTCCGGATCGTCACGTTTGCGTTTGAAGTCGGGGGCGAGGAACACGCCCTCGCGGGCTACCGACAGGAGGGCGACGACGGCGCGGTTTTCGTCCCCTTCCGCGACAAGACGACCGGCCAGCAGACGTACCACAACGGGCGGTACATGGAGCTGGAGCCGGACGGCGACATCGCCGACGGCGACGCGGTGACGATCGACTTCAACCTCGCGTACAACCCGTTCTGCGCGTACAGCGAGACGTTCTCCTGCCCGCTCCCGCCCGAGGAGAACTGGCTGGAGATCGTTGTCCCCGCGGGCGAGAAGACGCCGGACGTCGAATGACATCCTCCCCGTCGTGAACGACGGGGTTTCCTCGCCGGCGTGGGAGTCTCAGACTGTTTGAGAATCCCCGGAGGCAACATTCCCGTCACGGTGGACGGTACTCGGGTCTGTGCGCTGTTCTTTGGGACTTTCGTGAGAGCGTGGTGACTCCAGCCATTCGTGACTGTCCCACTCGAACCGCACGGGCCGTGCCATCGGCCTGACTGCCTTCTCTGTGTGCCGTCTCAGGAACGTTTCTGACGCCGTGAGGTCAGCGTGCCCTTCGAACCCACACGGGCAGGTGAGCGTGTCCTGATGCCGTGTCGTTCGCTCTGTCGAACCACACTGCGGGCACTCCTGACTGGTCCAAGCCTCTGACCGGACTTCCACCGAGATGCCGTATTCCTCGGCAGTACACGCCAGTCGCTCGGTGAATTGTTTGAACGCCCAGAAGTTGTGGGTCTTGGCGTTCGCCTCGACTGACCAGTGTGTATCCAACACGTCGGTCAGGCCACCGATATACACGATATCGACACCTTCGGCGTACAGCCGTTCCAGCAGGCCACGACACAGTGCCTCTTGAGCGTGGTCGCGGCGACGAGTCCGTTTCCGGTACAGCCGCCGGATACGTCTGCTACTGTATCGGCCTTCTTTAAGTTTCGACTGCAACCGGGCGATTTCTCGCGTTGTCTCGCGGAATCGCTGGAACAACTCACGGCCTTCGTAGAGGTACTGCTGGCCGGTTGTGGTGGTACAGGCGACGAGATTGTTTGCGCCAATATCCAGAGCGGCCTTCTCATTGGCCAGTGGAGTGTCCCGTGTCTCGTCAGAAACAGTCACGGGTTGCGAAGCTCGGAAGGTGCTATTAGTCTCGTCGTACCACAGTTCTAGTCGGCCTTGGTCTTCGTAGTCGGGCCAGTTCGGGTCGCCAACGATTTCGAGCCGAAGACG
>NZ_JBLZNI010000019.1:0-44300 GCF_051194165.1 Halorubrum shenae
ACCGCCAAATCATACAGAAAGTGACTATTTAGTGGTGTTCAGACAGCACTCTCTCGACTCGTTCGAGAAGTAACGATAATAGGCTCGCCCCATCCAGTAAGGCCGTTAGTCGTCTCTAGCTTCGAAAATACCCAGCGAGGGGGAACGCGGAACAGCTCGTAGTCAGAAATGCGAAGTCCACCGGTCATAATGTAATTCGCATCGGACAACGGTAAGTAAATGCCGGCACAACTACCGCAGTCGGAATCCCTTCCGAAGCTATATTACCAGGGAGAAGATAGTCCACAATATGCAAGTCGACGCGATTATTCCCGCTCGCATGGGCTCAACCCGATATCCTGGAAAACCACTCTGTGATATTCAAGGGATGACGATGGTAGAACACGTTTATCGCCGAACCGAGCTTAGTGATCGAGTTGACGCAACGTACGTCGCAACCCCAGACAAAGAGATTAAAAAAGAAGTCGAATCGTTCGGTGGAAACGTAATTATGACTGGAAGTCATACTAGACCAGTTAGTCGAGTCGCGGAAGGTGCCGGGTCGACTGACGGCGAGATTGTAATCGTGGTTCAAGGAGACGAACCTCTCGTTTATCCAGACATGATCGATGACGCCGTTGAACCCCTCTTAGAGGACGAGTCTATCGGTTGTGTGAACTTGGCGAAAGAAATTGAGGATGAACAGATCTTCCGAGACCCGAATACTGTCAAAGTTGTTGTCGATCGTGACTGGAATGCCCTTTTCTTTTCTCGTGAGCCGATCCCAAACCTAAGAGACGTAACTTTTGAGGAGTTCAATGTCTATAATCAGGTTTGTATTATGCCGTTCCGGCGCGATTTTTTGCTGAACTACGTCGAGTTAGAGGAAACTCCACTAGTGCTTGCTGAATCGATAGATATGCTTCGTCTCCTTGAACACGGCTACGATGTCAAAATGGTCGAAACAGAGCGAGAGGTACATGCAGTCGATACAAAAGAAGATCACGAGCGGGTCAACCAGCTAATGAAGGATGATGAGTTATTTGGATCGTATTAGATATTAAATCATCTCACAAAGTCTAGTTTTCTTATTTAATTAACCCCTCAGTTATTGAGCACATCTTGAAGATTTACCCTAGGGTAGACTTCTAAATTTCCACCCACGGTTGCATTATAGATATCGAAGTTAAGTTCGTTTGAGACCCACTTCATCAACTCGTGAGCAGCAATATGCCTCTTATTTTGGTTAGGAGTCATTATTTTGTCAACAGAATATTCTCCAGAAAAATAATTATTTTTGTTAAAACGACCAGCGTAGTTGGATAGCCTTGGGTATATTTTAAATGGTTCAGCAATTGCTAATTTGTAAGCTAAAGCATTACAAAATGATTTAAAAGGGCGGTTAGCATTTTTGATAAACTCCAATCCATTTTTTAACCACGAGTTATACTGTAGTTCATACAACGATGGATCCGAAGCTTCTGAGAAAATCAGGTACTCGTCAAAAACATCGTAGAGGTCAGTTCCCACAAAACATAATTCATCAAACCCCAAATAAGTAAGGATTTGTACAGACTCGTACATTACGGTATTGTAACCGAGAACAACATTTGTGATATCACGTGACCATACATCTTGATAACTACATATAGAATCATAATTTACATTGTATGTGGATACATCTAAATTACCTGACTCGCGAATCCCAGAATGGTTAAAAAAGAATGAGTCGCCAGGGTATGTACTAGAAGTAACTGAGGTGAACATATTTTTGAATTTTTTTGGGAAAAATCTTGGAATCCCCAAGTTCATAATTTCTTTGAAGTGATTTTCGTCTATCCTGTCATCTACACAGACATAAAACGATGGTCGCCATTCGGTCTCATTGAATATATCGGGAACAGTATTAACTGCTAAAGTATACTCATCCCTCAATATTTCGAGGGGAGTCTGTTTTATACTTGGACCACTACCAATCAAAAAAACACGACCATCATATCTGTTTTTCAACTCTTCTAACTGCATTGTTTTATGGAAGTAATTGGCAATTTGGTATCTTAACATTTGCGGTGGATAGTATCTTCACGAACAAATCGGCCGTTCCCGATCAGCAAGAAAAACGTACAATAAACGTGTCGTACCCTCGCATCAACAAGCAGAGTGTGGATCTCCATGAGGTCCATCGCTTGGGTGAGACACTCAATACTCGTTCCCTCATTATACAGATTGCGCTGATAGACGATTTCGCCAGCGGTCAGATAGCTGGCGTAGTTGGCCACAGAAACGGGGCCATACCCGTAGTAGAAGTTGTCTTCGTTGTGTTCATCGAATTCTCAGACTGCGATGAATTGGTTCAATTACGCGGCGGGATGTTAGATGTAATATATGACCGATTGTATTTTTCCACCACCTTTTGTACATCATGGGTTTCCTCCACATATATTCGGCCCAAACGGCCGAGATCATATATACAATTTTCTTCGATGATATTTGATATCGTTTTAGTCAGGTTTTTCGATGTCGCTGAAACAATCGGAAGATTATCTGGAATGTGTTTTTTTGCAGATTCTCCAAGAGATGCAATAACTGGTTTTCCCAGAGCCATTGCCTCGATACTGAACATACCATACATACCATGGTCAGTATCAATTTGGTCGATGATTATATCTGCCTTTTTGTATATCTCAATTGCCTCAGAGCGGGGAGTGTTTTCTACCAGTTGTAAATTAATATCGTACCCTTGATTTTTGAGATTGGAAGCAGCACGCTGGACATGTTTAGTACCCTTTTTTTCTCGACTTGACGGAGCATGGACAATCTTGATTGGATCAGAGTTATTTGGCTGCGGATAATGTGGTGTGAATTCGCTTGCATCAATAGGTCGAGGGACCCAAGTAGCAGAGTCTGGAGCCCACTCTAGTAGATCTGGAGTAGACACCAAAATTTGATCAGGAAATTTTTGATAAAGTGGTTGAACGCCTTTTCCTCGAATGTCAGAGCCGTGGAAGTGCATAACGATACGCTTTCCTTGAGCTTTCCATAGGGGAAGGTCAAGACCGTATGGAATGAAAAACATCGGGACGGATATAACACTCCTATAGTGAAAGTGAATCACATCAAAAGATGAAATCATATTCTGTATAGATTTTACCTTATTAAATAACTCAATAGAGTAGATGAGATACATAGGAAGATATTTCGATTCTGGACGTACCTGAAGGATATGATCGGCTCCAAATTCATAAGTTTCTTCGTTAAATACCACCACCGTACTATCCATACCAAGGTCACGCTGCTTCTCGGCGATTATTGAGGCTACACCAGCAGTATTCCCGATATGAAGAACAGAATTATCTAGAGGGCCTTGATCAGGGCGGTCAGTAGTAGAAGAATCAACGCCGCTTTGTTTGTCCACAATACGAATAAAGTCATTAGATAAATATATCTTGCGAACACGAAGTGGTTGCGTTTGTAGGGATCCAATGGTATTGACGTTCGTTTTAGAGTACGGTAGTCAAGACGTTGGGGCGAAAATGAATGCCCACACCAGAAATTGAAAACCTCTTATTTTCCGCACACTTTTGCAAATTCTACGGTTTTAACAATCGAGGCATTTAGCTTCTGTGGAAATGTATCATATGAACGGTTTAGACAACGTTCGACTGGATAATCAAATTGATGGGGTACAGCGGTTATCACGATAGCATGAACACCGTTTTCCCGCATCCCGGTGCGAATATTTCATGCTTGTTTTGAAGTCTCCACTATCGTTGGAACTCCCATAATCTTGTAAAATATACTATTGGAATATATTTTTTCCAGGTTACCTTTCCGTCGCTGGTACTGTATAATCTACTTTGTCTGGCTCAAACCACTGGACGCCAATCGAAGACGATTCACCGTCAGTTGGATTGCGCTGAATGTTGGATTCAGGAATCGGATCGCCAGCAAGATAAATGTCTGTCTTAGAAGGGTTGTCTGTATAAAACGTAACACCACGAACCTGCTCGATGGAGGGGGTTTGTTCACCCAATAGAGGGTCACGAATGCGCTCTATCTCAATATTGGATCGGTCCCCTTCGGTTGTGATATCGTATTCAAGGAATTGTGAAACACGATTATATTCTAAAAGCCGTGATGTGCGCGCAACTAATATCTTGCCATCGTCTTGCCGTTTCCGAAGTCGTTTGAGTGATTTTCGTGCGGACTCTGGAAGCAACCTGTCCCGGCATCCGAGGTGCTGCCCGACAATCAAATACTGCTCGTTGTTCACGATCTCGTTGAGGTTTTCCACCGAGAGTTGCTCATCTAATCGTTCTGGATGCCAAAGCTTGGCAGTGTTCCGATCGGCGATAGGAATCGACATAAACCCGGCCCTTTTTAAGATGTCTACCAGGTTTCGAAGTCTATATCGGATAAACGCCGAAATTCCTTGGTCTGCAACATATCTCTTGAATCCCCACACCTGTTGACCATCCCACAGTGAGACTGGTTCGATAACGGTATCGCAACCAATATTATTCTCTCCACGCCGACGTATCCAGATATACTTAATTCCGTATTCAAGGGTGATGTCTGTATGGTACGACGCTGTATCTCTTTGATCGCCTCCCCAGGATTGTGATAAATTACTTCCTTCGAAATTTTGCGAATTATATGAGTCCCCGTGGTTAATCCAGGTTGTGATCTCGATATCTTCCTCTTTTAATTCTTGGATAGCTTTTTCGGCGTGATCTCGGTTGAATCCCCCAACTCTAGAAAAATCACCGTATGAGTGAAGCGAATCGATCCAACCACAATTAATATATCGCTTAATTTTAGCGGCATCCTGAACGGTATCGGAAGAATGCCCCTTCCAGTAAGAAATCGTGTCCGGGCCAAGATACTGGGTCTCATCGTTGATCGAATAATCTGCGAGGTTATACATCCAGAACGAGTCTGAAATATCCAACCCGACGCCCGTCCCTATCGGAGTGTCTGATTCTGTATTCAGAAACCGATGTAATTCCTCGAACTTTTGAATATCAGATCCATCGATATCATTGGCGATCGCTAACATGGCTGAATAGGGATATGGAAATTTTCGCCTCTCAACCATACCAAATGATTCAAAGCTACTTACATAAAACCACGGGTACGGGGCAACCATTACAATTATGACCCTACGATTAATAAAGTGACCATGGATCGGAATGTTGCGCTGATTATCTTAGATACTGTCAATAAAAATTATTTTGACAGGTATGCTCCACGTCTACAAAGTCGATCTGACTGCACCTTTGACCAGTGCAAGGTCACAAGTTCGTGGAGTACACCAAGCCACGCAAGTATTCTGACGGGCGAACTGTTGCATAAACATGGTGTTCAGTCAAATAGTCAGTCGTTCGACAATGTTGACCCTGGGGATACCTTTTTAGGTGATTTATCGGACTATCACCGTATTTGCACAACTTATCACAACCTTTTACAGCCCAGATATTCTTTTGACAAGTTCTTCGATATTCACCGAAGCACTGGATGGCGGAGGGTCTCGGACAACGTTGAGTTCGGAAATGGGATTAATTCATACGTACGTTTTCTCTCTGAATTACTCAGGTCTGGTAGCCCGTACACGTTTGCAAAGAACGTCGAGAGAGGGTTTTGGAGTATTTTCGAAGACAAGTTGTTGGATTTCCCGTACACCAAGCGGCCGGATGCGGGTGCCTCCGAGATAACACGTATCACAAAGAAAGAAACTGACCGTGGTCCAGAACCATTCTGTCTGGTGATGAATTATGTGGATGCCCACAGCCCCTACAGAGTTAATAAGCATCTTGATCCAGATCTCTACTCTGCGCCGGAGACGTGGGAAGATCAAGAATTTGAAGTCTGGGAAATGGAAGACAACCCGGAAATTGATGAAAAGTATACGAAAAACTATCGAGATCTCTATGGTGCCTCAATCGACTATCTCGACCGACGAGTCTCCACCCTCATCGATCATATTCGTCAATCATCCGATCGAGAGACAACAATTCTCATCACGGCTGACCACGGCCATAATTTAGGCCATGCGGATGAGAATTACCTCTTTAGCCACGGCAGTTCGATGAGTGAGGGCGTTGTGCATGTACCACTTGAAATTGTAAATCCTCCATCTGGCTTCCGTGAGAATGTGCCTGATTTTTTCTCACAGCTCGATCTAAGAGAGTTGATCGTCCGCATTGCGAAAGGCCGGTCTGACATTGATGATCTCACCGGCCGGCCAGTTGTCGCCGAACACGAGGGCATGGCGAGCCCGGCGACCAAGTTTGACAAATTCCCGGGTAACGAAAAGGAATTCGAGTACTGGAATAGGATGATCAGAGTACTTTATGAGGGCGATGTCAAATACGAGTGGGATTCACTTGGCGAGGTGAAAAAATTCCGTATTGATTCTGACCGACCGTGTCGCCAGGAATTGATCGAGACGGGATGTGAGATTCCGGAGGCCGCTGAAGAGTTATTTGACGTTGGAATTGAAGAACACAAAGAGACAGTTGGCATGGGGGAACTGGACCCGGACGTGGCAAAAGACTTGAAAGACCTGGGTTATTTGTAACAGCCTTCACTGAACGGATTTGGGTGCGAACCTTCGGCTCCGGTGTTGGTGGGGCGAAAGCAGTCGAAGAACAGCCGGATCTTTTACCGTTCTGCGGGCATAGCCACTCTCGGGACCCGTCGTCCCTGCCAGGTTACGGGTCCGGCTTACTCGGATTTTCCGTCGTCGGTGGTCTCCTCAAGCGCATCGTGGACCGCCATACGGACGCGTTCGACGTCATCGAGCGCGTGTGGGTATTCCTCCCGGAGCGTTTCGAACGTCCGTGTTTTTATCGTGACGTTTTCCGATTTCGTTTCTGAGTCATCGTCACCGACACCGGGCTCATCGCCCATACCGATTGTAACACGGACTGTGTGTTAATCTTCGCCTTCTAATCTGGCCAATCGTCAATACGCCCTATAACTCTAAGACATACTAATACATCTAAATAACTCTACGACGATACATTGATCTATATAGACGTGTCCAAATACAATAACTAGGTGAACACTCGGTTTCCCAGGCAGGGACCGTGCAATCAACAGGTTGCCCTCCATACACCACGAGGCGGGCGAGATCCGTGCCGATGGGACCCCCAATTAGGGAATACGAAATCGACCAGTGGCGCGAACGCATTGACGTGGTTCGCCAGCAGCCATACATTTTCAACTGAACCCTTGAAGCAAACGTCACGATCGGGAATCGCGATGCGACTCGCGAGAAGATCGAGGAAGTCTGCGAGATCGCCAAGGTCAACGAGTTCCTAGGCGAACTCCCTAATGGCTATGAGTTTCAGTTAGGCGACGATGGCGTCCGACCATCCGGCGGGCAGCGCCAGCGTGTCGCCCTCGCCAGAGCCCTCCTCAAAGGCACCGACTTCCTCATACTCGACGAGGCCACCAGCGACCTCGATTCGAACCTCGAGCGTCAGGTCCAGCAATCGATCGAGTCGATGGACCGCGATTACGGGATGATCGCCATCGCACACCGCCTCTCCACGGTAAAAAACGCCGACCGAATTCACACCGTCGACGCCGGTGAGATTGTCGAGTCTGGCACCCAGCGGGAGCTACTCGATACAGATGGCGAGTATGCCGAGCTGTACTCCATCCAGTCTGCTTTGTTGAATCCGGTGACGGCGTCGGGGTCACTGTTTGAGTGCCTGTTCGAGGTTGTAGACTGCGGCAGTCAACACGAGCTCACGGAACTCGCGGTACGTCGCGTCCATATGAACCCGCAAAAAGTGGAGCGTGACATGCTTCCATCCGGGGAATCCGTTGCCAGTCGGATCACTCACCACCGTTGGACTGGCGGCACAGCTCTTTTGAGCTAGCGACGCGGCTTGCTTAACGAAGCGGAAGAGTAGGTTAGTCACATTCGACTCTTCCGCTTCGCTTCCGCCTTCAGAGCGATGCTATACCGCCGCCTTCTGCGGATTCAACAGAGCAATCCAGTCAAAGGAATGGCACCGGTTTGAGTGCGGTCGCTACTGTCGGTTAGGCTAAATAGACGATTATCAAGCAGACAGTTCAAGCATCCTGTTTTCGGAGAATGAATTTCCGTAAGGCTCGATAAGAAAGCCTCCAGATACATTACAACAAAATACCGTCGTGTCAGTCTCAGTTGAGAAGTTCTCGATAGAACGCAAGTAATTTCTCAGATTCAGCGTTCCAAGACATTGTTTCCTCGACGTGTTTGCGTCCTGCTTTTCCCATCTCTGTTCGTTTCGCTGGAGAGTCAAGGAGCTCACTAATCGCATCCGCCTGAATTTCGATCTGCTGGTCTGGAATCTTGATACCACATTCGTCCGGTAGATAATTTTGGACACCGATCGTATCAGTCGCAACCACCGGCAACTCTGCGTACATGTACTCGACCATTTTCGTCGGAAGCCCGCGCCAGTAGTATCGTTCCCCATCAGCCTCCTTCTGCATGTATGCCAATCCAATATCTGCTTTCCGCTGATAACTGTAGACCTTGCTATGGTCCACTGGGCCTAACACACGTACATAGTCGGCGTAATCTTCACGATTGAGTCGGCTTTGTAATTCATTTTTCCCTCCATCGACATTGACTGGACCGAGCAACCACAAGCACACATCATATCCGTCATTCTGGAGGTGTGCGGTTACCTCAAGCATTGAGGTAAGGCCACGATGTTCGCTGACGCCACCGGTGAAAATCAGGATGTAATCGTGTTCGCGATCGATCGGGATTTCTTGTTCATACATCTGTGCCACATTGGGGAAATTATGGACGGAAATTACATTCTCATGCCCCCACTCTCGAAAGAGATCTGCGATGTACTCAGTCGCTCCAATGACTCCATCGAGTCGGTTAGCCAGGGTCGATTCGAACGTCGGCCAGAAGCGATCGACGAGCGGTACGGCCCAATCTGGAGTCATCGCGTATTGCTTGAACGACTCGGAGTAATCTTCATGAGCATCATAGATCACTTTCGCGTCGGTCCGGAACGATAACGCAGCACCGAACGGAAGGAGCGTTGGATCATGAAAATGGAATACGTCTGCGTTAGTGTTTTTTGCAGTACGATAGATCCGGAAGAGGTCCAAGAACCGATCAATAGTCGTCCCGGATGGCTGTATCGGAACTATCTCAACGCCATCCTGCGTCTCTTCGCGATCGTGGTGAGCAATAAGCGTCACGTCATATCCAGCATCGACAAGCGTTTTCGCCTGTTTATGAAAGATTCGATGATCGAACGGAGGATGTGCGGAAGTGAGGATACAAATGGAGGTCATACCAGAGTTGGTTATCTCCAGCCTATTAAACAGACGCGAAGGGTGTCAAGGTTAGATGATGGCATTGTGGAGGGCTGGGAAAGCTTTGACCCAGCGATCTACTGATTTCCAGGAGCTATAGTGGGGGAACCAGCTATTGAAGAGTCTGGTTCGGTATTTGAGTAAATCAACCAGACTTCAACCAGAGATCGTCCCCCACATTTCACGGTGTGATTCACAGAGATCGAGATCATTAAGTGCCCAGTGGTACCACGTTCCACGAGAACAACTGGTTTACCGCGACACTGCTTGAGGACTTGTTTGACGAATAGCAGGGCGTCGGGTCAAATCGACCGATAGAGTACTTGATGTGGATAAATTCGAACGTCTCCACATTGACTGCGGCCCAGACGTAGACCTAGTTTCTTCTCCCTTCAGTTTGGTTCTTCTCCCTTCAGTTTGGTCTTGTCGATAGTGACAATCGAATGGTAGTCGGGAGCCGGTTCAAACAGGTGCGCCAAGCGGTGATATCACTGGCGCACGGCCTCGTATGAGCGCCCAACTACCCGCTCAACGCGTCGATACGAGAGGCCGGCGTGATACAAAAACGCTGCTTCGACGCGCTGTTCCGTTGGTATATCCTCACGCAAGAATACTTCTTGATCGCGGGCTTTCGCAACCACGCGGTCGAACATCTTCGAGTCACCAACTCAATCTTGCTCGGCCGCACTCTTCACGCTAAGTTGACACCTTCCGACGACCGACACCACCTTCATGTTATCTGCCTTGCGCTTTGCCAAGGGTATAGATCCAGTGATTGCTTCCATCGAGATCCAACGCCTGGCGTCCGTCTACGATAACGAGAGATGTATCGAATCCAGACCAATCGATTCCCTCAAATTCTTCGTGAGCAGTCACCAACACGACTGCATCTGGATTCACCTCCTCAATTTCTCCCATCTCGATCCGCGTTGCCCCGTTAAATTCCGAGAAGTCTTCAAGAACCGGATCAACGACAAACACTTCTGCATCCTGTGTAACAAGCTGCTCCACGATTGGGATCGACGGTGCGTGTCGAATCTCGACAACGCCACCCCGGTACGTAAGCCCGAGCACGACGACCGTCGCCTCAGAAATGGGCTTTCCTTTCTCAGAAAGCCCTTCAATCAACTTCGAAGTAGTAAACGCCGGCATCGAATCGTTGACTTCTCTCGCAGTCTGCATAAGGGGTGTTGGTCCCTCAAACGAGTTAATTAGGAAGTATGGGTAGTAAGGTATACAGTGTCCACCGACGCCAGCACCCGGGATGTGGAGATCGCACATCGGAAGCGTGTTTGCGACCTCTATCGCTTCCAGCACGTCGATCCCCAGTTCGTCCGCGAGCTTCCCGAGTTCGTTCGCCAGCGCGATGTTCACGTCTCGATACACGCCCTCGAACACCTTCACCGACTCTGCCGTCGTCGCACCGCTAACGGGGATGACACCGGACTGGTTTATCTGATCGTACACTAGCTCTGCGATCTGCGTCGCCTCCGAATCTGTTCCGCCGACGACTTTCGGATACGCTCCTCTAATGTCTTGGATTGCACGGCCACTAGACGTTCGCTCGGGACAGAACGCCACACCGAAATCGGATCGGTTGAGACCACTCTGTTCAGCGATCGTCGGCTCGATAACGTCACGGCAGGTCCGTGGCGGGACCGTCGATTCGACGATTACCATATCTCCCGGATCGATGCTAGCTGCGATGTCTGAAACGACCGACTCGATCACCGACAGATCCGGGGTATTCGTCTCGTCGACAAGTGTCGGCACAATAATAACGTGTATGTCGGCCGCATTTGCGGCCCCCTCGCTGTCGGTTGTAGCATCTAATCGCCCCATACTAACCATCTGAGTGACTAGATCGGAAAGTCCTGGCTCGCGGTCCACATGGCATTGACCCGCTTGTATCGTTTCCACAACGTTCGGATCCACATCTACGCCTGTCACGTTCCCTATCACATCAGCATACACTGCTGCGAGGGGGAGACCCATCTTCCCAAGTCCGTACACGGTGACGGACAGTCCCTCAGAGGGTAATATTTCGCCTCGTCGGACTGATTCGTTATTGTATATTTTCATATATTTATTGGTCCTCCCCGAATGCTTGTTCGTCTATCTTGTTTATCCACCGCAAAACGTCGAGTCCCTCTGCTCCTGTCACAACAGGCTCGTCCCCGGTTTTGACGGTTTCCAAAAACGACCGAAGTTCATTTTTGAGGGGCTCCACGTTGTCGACGACCGGTCGTTCGATAATACTCTCGTGACGGTACCGTATATCGCCATCATCGGTGATATATTCGGGAGCGGACTGGCGATGGATTTCGACAGACTGATCCAGGTAATCAACTTTGATCAGTCGATCTTCTGTTGTCACAGTCAATTCACGAATCTTCTGTTGTGTCTTTCGGCTAGCGGTCAAGGAAGCGACAGTTCCATCTGAAAAACTAATTGTCGATGTCCCATAGCTACCTTCTGCAGCCCCGATCGACTGAACGGATTCGATATCAGAATCGATGAGCGACAGAACTACATCTAAATCGTGGATCATCAGATCGGCGACAACCGAGTCTTTGATCTCGCGCCCCGGATCTGGCCCCAAGCGTCGGGCTTCGATCGCAACGATCTCGAGTTGTGGAACAATTTCTGCGAGTGTTTCAACCGCCGGGTTGAACCGTTCGATATGACCGACCTGAAGTGGTAGATCACGCTCGGCCGCTAACTCAACGAGTTCTTCGCCCCGTTCTGGATCCGCTACAAGTGGCTTTTCTGAGAGCACTGCTACATCTCGTTCTAGACATTTTTTTGCGATGTCGTAGTGATACTCAGTTGGGACAACAATTGAGACCGCATCTACCTTGCTGATCAGTTTGTCGATTGGCCAAACGTCGGTGTCGTACTGCTCCGCGACCTCTTTAGCCCGTGCAGGGTCGACATCGTGTATGCCGATCAGGTCTGCCTCTGAGAGTTCGCTATAGACACGAGCGTGATGCTGACCCATACTTCCAACACCAATTACACCGACTCGAACGGGTGAATCAGTCATTACTGTAAAAATCTCGTACCGCCTTGGTGATTATGTCGATATCTGCCTCTGTTACATTCGGGTGTACCGGTAGTGAGAGTACTTCGGCAGCGGCTGATTCGCCTTCTGGCGCTCTCGTGTCGATATCCGCGTATGCTTGCTGTCTGTGGATGCATTTTGGATAGTATATTCCGGTACCGACACCAGCATCCGAAAGGTGTTCTTTCAATCCATCTCGATCTTCAGTTCGTATTGTGTATTGGTGATATACGTGCTTGCGGTTTTCTGGCTCATAGGGAACCTGCACTGGGGTTTCTTGTAATCTATCCGTGATTCTGCTCGCGTTTTGTCGTCGACTCTTGGTAAGGTCGGGGAGTCGCAATAGTTGGCCACGCCCTATTGCAGCAGCGATGCTTGTCATTCTGAAGTTATGCCCGACTTCCACGTGCTGATAGCTATCAGTTCGACCGTGGTTGATGAACCTCTTTGCTCGCTCGGCTACCCCCTCACGGTTCGTCGTGATCATACCACCTTCACCGGTGGTCATGTTTTTCGTTGGATAAAACGAGAAGCAGGCAACATCCCCTAGAGATCCAACACGGGTTCCTTGATACTCCGCACCATGTGCTTGAGCCGCATCTTCGATTAATAGAAGATCGTTTTCTTCTGTGATCGCTGCTAGCTCATCCATATCCGCAGCAAGACCGTACAGATGTACTGCGAGAATCGCATCGATGTCGTCGCGATCTGCCAGAATGTCACGAACTGAATCCGGATCGAGGAGGTACGTTTGTGGATCTATATCTGCGAATACCGGCTCTGCCCCACACAGTCTTATCGCGTTTGCGCTCGCAATAAAAGAAAATGGTGTCGTAATTACGGTGTCTCCTGAACCGAGTCCTAGACCTTCCATTGCAGCATGGAGAGCCGTTGTCCCATTAGAAGTCGCGACTGCATAGTCGACATCGCAATACGAGGCGAATTCCTCCTCGAAAGCGCGTACTTCAGGTCCATCAGCAAGCATCCCGCTTTCTAGGACCGCCTGCACACGATCAAATTCGTCTTCGCTTATCTCAGGGTCAGCAATCGAGATCATTAGAGGTTGTTCTCACCTTTGAGTTCTTCAGGGAGGGATTTGAATGTCGCGGGTGCACCGATTGCAAGGGTATCTGGAGGGACATCTTTCGTAACGATGGCTCCAGCCGCCACAAAAGAGCGCTCACCTATTGTGATACCCGGTAAGATCGTGGAATTAGCCCCGATAGACGCTGATTGCTTGATAGTTGGACCTTCTAAGTTAGTATTTTGACGAACTGGTGACGGATCGTTCGTTAGGACCGCATTTGGTCCGATAAATACCTGATTTTCAATTGTCGTTTTCGAAGGGATGTAGACACCAGTTTGAAGGCTTACTCTATTACCGACCCGAGTATCACCGTCAATAACTGTGTTTGTCCCGATAATGCAATCCTCACCAATCTGTGTATTTTCACGAATTAGTACGTTGTGTCCAGTTTGTGTTCTATCTCCGAGAGATACATCATCGTATATAATGCTTCCTGCGCGAATGATTATGTCATCGCCAAGTTTAGCTTTGGAGGTGTTGTTTGAGTATGTATATCCAACTGTCGCGTCTGAATCGATCTCACAATTTTTTCCGTGGTTTGAACGTGTCATATATGACTCGAAACCTGATTGATAGTAGGATTAGCACACATATTGGTTAACGTTTCCATCGCTAGTTTTCAGCGATGACCTGCGAAATGAGTTCATAGTACTGGTCTGCAATAGATTCCCAACTGTTTTTCAACGCTGTCTCATTGAGATTTTTGCTCCGCTTATTTGCTTCTTTGGGACTATCTCGGATCTCTTCTAAGCCAGATGCGATACACTCTGGAGTTGGATTGACATACCATATTTGCTCCTCGGAGAATTCTTTTTTTAGCTTGCCAGGCTTACCTAGAACAGGAACGGTGGCTGCGCCATACTCAAGTATTTTGAGTGGCCGCTCAACATTCACCAAACAAAGACCGACATCTGCATATTGGAGGAAACCAGGAATATTTTCATATGTGTATGGCCCCATCTGGAACACATTATGTTTCTCTCTTGAAGCTCGATCAATAACCTCTTTTTCAGGCCCTTCACCAAGAAAGACAAAATTCCAGTTACTAACTATATCGGCTGAATTCAGAATCTCTTTTATATGATACGCTGATGAGAACCTCCCAGGATATATTGCAATTGGAGATTCAGGATTGATTCCTTCTTTTTTGAGTTCATTCCTTGCAAATTGTATCGTTTTATCTGTTGGATTTGAGAATAAATCATAGTTCACAGAATTCTTTGCTAATGTTGCATCAATATTCCGATCTCGTGCTATTTGGTAAGACTCTTGCTCAGTAAAAACAACAATTTCAGAATGTTCGAGTATATACCATTCGTATTTTCTAAAAAGCTCATACAGTATCGTTGGAAAATAATCTATTTGTTCGATTGGATCGCTAACATCTGCTAAAAATGGCTTTTTGAGCAAGCGGGCCAATGGATAGCCAATGTATAAACCTATCCGCACATTTCCTGCAATTATATCGTATCCACCACATATTGCATGACCAATTGCGCTGATTGTATCAGGACCACTAGCATCTTTGATATCAACAATGAGTCCACGTTGTCTAAGTTTTTCTGCGATTCTTTCACGTCGAACGCTTATGTTCTCCCCCGTTGATGGCTGAAGCCAGAGTACACTAATGTCGCTCATCTATTCGCTTGCTACCGCCTTGACGAAGTACTCGTCGTCTTTACGATGCCCGATAGTCTCCATGTCAAACCCACACTCCTCAAATAGTGATTGGAGATCGTCCATCGTACTGTCGTAGTTAGATAACCGATCGGGATGAACTTCAACGTAGCACACGCGACAACTATCTTGGAGTGCGGTACGGAGCCCCTCTAATACGCCAACTTCGGCACCTTCGACATCTATCTTTAGTATCGTCGGTGGAGGAATTTCGTCTCTTTGGATCATTGAATCCCCACGACGAAGCGTAATTGGAAGCGTCTCTTCGTCTTCCGAAACGGCAAGAGAGTGTCTCCCTTCTCCCGATCGGTCAGAACTCACAGCAAGTTCACCCTCGGCTTCCCGGTTTGAGAGACCACATTCTTCGACTGTTGCATCAAGGCCGTTCAATTCGAGATTCTCTCGAAGTGTCGATACATTTCTTGGATGTGGTTCGAATGCTACCAACTGATCTTCGGAGAGTTTCTGTGCGACAAAACAGGTGTACATACCGACGTTCGCACCAATATCGTAGAAAACATCGTCTGAGCGAACTTCAGACAGGAGATCCGAGATGATTCTCTCTTCGCCTACCAAATTGTGAAACCGATAATATTCATCGATCGTTGAGACCGTAAATACGGCTTCCAGATCACCGACTGAGGCAGTGGCGGTATTATCGTGGAAGCGAGACTGAATCGCCCAATATCCCGAAGCGAGGAGTGAATGGATCCCTATTTTCTTCGTAAGACGTTCCACACGATCGGTATAGACGAGGAACAGTAATCGCGTGAGCCCGGTCGAAATAGCTGATTTTACAGACATGTTTTATAGCTTATTGATGTGTGGCTGATCATTGTCAATAGCATCTCGAGTATCCAGTATCAGGTCCGTCCTTCTACTGAGCCACTCGAAATCGATCACGTCGTGGTCTGTTAAGACCAACACGGCATCAACATTTCCAAGATTTTTTTCCGTCAGTTCAACCGACTCGTACCTCTTATCCTCAACCTCGAACTCCGGCACGTACGGGTCGTGGTACGCGATCTCCGCACCCCGCTCGTCCAGTAGCCCGATCACGTCGTACGCGGGCGACTCCCGCACGTCCGATACTCCGGCCTTGTACGCCACGCCGACAACCAGTATCGACGACTGTGACACCGCCAACCCTTCCTCATTGAGTAGTTCGTTCACTCGTCGAACGACGTGAACGGGCATCTCCCGGTTCACCCGATCCGCAAGATCGATGAAGCGCGTCTCGATCCCCTGCTGGCCGGCCTTCCACGAGAGGTACAGCGGATCGATCGGAATGCAGTGTCCACCGAGCCCCGGCCCTGGGTAAAACGGCATGAAGCCGTAGGGCTTCGTCGAGGCCGCCTCCACGACCTGCCAGACGTCGACCTCGAGCTCGTTCGCGATCATCGCTATCTCGTTGATCAGACCGATGTTGACGGCACGGAACGTGTTCTCCAACAGCTTCACCAGCTCGGCCTCCGTCGACGACTCGACGCGTACCACCTCGTCGAACACGCCTTCGTACAGCGCCATCGCATGATCGCCACACGAGGGCGTCACGCCCCCGAGCACCTTCGGAATCTCCGTGAGCGCATAGTCTGTCCGCCCGGGGTCGATCCGCTCGGGAGAGAAGGCGACGTACACGTCCTCGCCCACCGTCTTCCCGTTCTCAGACAGCGTCGGCGCGACCAGGTCTTCTGTCGCACCCGGATACACGGTGCTTTCGAGGATAACCGTACATCCGTCTGGAAGCACCTCTGCGAGCCGCTCCGTCGCGTCTGCGACGTACGAAAGATTCGGCTGTCCGGTCTTCTTGAGCGGTGTCGGCACGCAGATCGACACGCCGTCGGCGTCACTCAACGTCTCGTACTCAGTCGTCGGGATGAAGCCTTCTGTGAGCGCGGTGGCCACCTCTTCATCCGAAACGTCAGTCACGTACGACTGACCGTTTCGAAGCGTTTCGACGCGATCCTCGTCAATATCGACGCCGACAACCTCATACCCCGCTTGCGTGAACGCGAGTGCGAGAGGAAGGCCAACGTATCCGAGTCCGACGACGCCGACGCGCGGCGTGTCGTCACCAGTTTGCATTATCCCGGTATAGCCGGAATCAACTGATAAGCCTTGTTGAGTGTTCGTCAGCGATACGTCGCGAGCCCATAGAGGTAGCCGAATCCGACTGCGGCAGTAAAGACGAATATCGCGGCCAGCTGCGCAAGCTTCGGGACGGACGGCCCGCCGACTATACTTCGAATTCGCTGCGGGACGTACTTCGTCGCGAGATTACGCAGGTATTCGCCCTCGTTGCCCTCGTCTTCGGGGTGCCGCAGATTCATCACCCGTTTTGAGTATCCCTGCCAGAACGCACGCCCCACGAGCCAGCGGAACTCCGTCCTGTACTCGAAGATCTTGTGATACACGATCGCCTCCTCGTTGTACACGACTCCCCGGCCGTACTGCTGTTGCATCCGAATACAGGCCGGTGCCTCGTGCGCCTGAACGTGGCTGTCGCCTTTGCGACCCGTCTCCTCGTCGTAGCCGCCGACGTCGAGGAACACCTCGCGGTCGAAGGCGATATTCGATCCGTAGGTGTTTCTGACTTCTTCGAGGTGGTCGGCGAATCCGCGCCCTGTACAGCCGATGAGCCAGTAGAACTCTTCGGGGAGGAACGATGGCTGCCCCGCGAGCCAGTGGGGATCCAAGCGACCGCCGACCGCGTGCGCGTCGGTTGACTCGTAGGTCTCGACCAGCGTTTCGACCCAGTCGTGGGTCGCGATCGCGTCGTCATCGAGAAACGCGACGAGTTCGCCTGTCGCCAGTTCAGCGCCTCGAGTCCGGCTGTACGAGATGCCCCGATTCTCGTTGGTACAATGGACGCGAACGGAATCGAAGTGACCGAAGTCGTCGGACATCCGATCGGCGACCTCCTCGTTGCCGTCGCTCACCAGAACGATTTCGATGGAGTCGTACGTCTGCCTGAGAACGCTGTCGACGGCCTCAGCGAAGTCGTCGTACCGGTCCATCGTGTACGTGCAGACGACAACGGAGACCTTCATACCTGATTGATGACGCATACGGCGAATAAGAATTGTGTTTTAAATATGGATGCGATTTGAGAGCCTTCACACCCTCACCCCACTGGTTCCGCTGTTAGCGAGGGCTCCGGGCAGGTCCCTCAAGCAGATCGGTTAATCCTCGTCGAACGCTCTCAGTCGATTGTGCCAGCGAGTGGAGTTTGTACTTCCCACCGCCTTTACCCTTGTTTCGCTCAGTAGCAGAGACGATTCCCAATGTCTCCAGCTCGGAAAGATACTCCCTGATGGCCCGGTTGGAGATTGGATCGGTTCCCTCCTGAGTACAGATGTCTTCGTAGGCCGGCCGTACGTCTCGCGTTCGAGCCGGTGTCTGATCCTGTTCGGCTAGAACGGTAAGCGCCAACAACACAAGTTTTCCGTGTGTTGGGTAGTTCGCTATCCCCTGGACTACCTGATCGGTTTGGAGCCGTTTGCGTGCCGCTTGGACGTGGTCTTCGACGACGTGGTCGGCGTTCTGCTCACGGGCGATGTCGCCGCTCTCGAGTAAGAGATCTAGCGCCTGTCGAGCGTCCCCGGAGTCTTTTGCTCCGTACGCGGCACACGCGTGGATTACTCCTTCATCGACGACACCGTCATGGAACGCGACCGCTTCGCGCTGTTGGAGAACTTTTCGAAGTTCGTCAGCGTTGTACGCAGCGAACGAAACTTCTTTTTCACATAGACTCGAGCGCACCTTTGAACTCAGCTGATTCCGGAAGCGGTGGTCGTTTGAAATACCAATTACACCCAACCGAACGTTTTCGACATCCCCGTTCGACCGTGCCCGAGGAAGTTTATACAGAAGGCTATCATCCTCGATATGATCGACTTCGTCGAGCACGATTAACACCGTTCCACCGATTGCATCAAGTTCGCGGAATAGGAAGTCATAGACCGAGGATTGCGGGTATCCGGTGTTCGAGATCTGTGACTCGGGAGGGCGAAGTTCGTTTACCAGCCTGACCGCAGTTTGATAGCTCGTATTGAGTCCATCACAGTTCACTTCGGTCGTGTGGAGATTGACGCCGTCGACATTTCTGGCGTCCTGGGTGAGTTGCTGGAGGAGGAATCGAGTTGCAGCAGTCTTTCCAACACCACTTTTCCCGTAAAGGAAGATATTCGACGGTGTTTCGCCCTCGATAACCGGTTGGAGCGCTGCGTGATACGCTTGAAGCTCAGTGTCCCGTCCGACGAGCTGATCCGGAGTCCACTCTTCGAGAAGTGCCTCCCGTTCAGTGAATATCCGTCCGGTCGGACAGAACGCGAATTCGCTCATTATCTGATGATTACACTCGATTCACTTAACCATTGGTTCTTTTGATTCCGTTGTTAGCAGCTACTTATATACTAACTACTCCACTGGATCCGATGTTATGTTTCAGATCGTAGGACGCGAGGTGAGTCCCTCTTTCTACGACTACTAACGTGAGCACTCCGCGACAGCACCGAAACGTTCTAACAGCGGAACTAGTGGGGTGTGAGGGGATTCAACTCCAACGATCACATACGGTGTCGATTTCATACAAAAATTAGATCTAATCGCCAACCGCATCCGGTGCACTCCCGCAAGTGCGTCGCTTATATAACAAGCCTTAAGCGCGTTTTGTGTATCACTTCGTACAATGAGCCAGCAAACCGACACCGTCACGGAGAGCGAGAATTCGCCTCTCGATCTCCTCGAACGGTGGTACCATATTCCGGTCCTCCTCGGAATACTGGTGTTCATGCTGTGGACGCGAGTCCGATCGTATGGTAACTTCATTGTCGACGGCCAAGTCTATTTCCGCGGGAACGACCCGTGGTATCACCTCCGCGAAACGACCTACATCATGGAGAACTGGCCGAGTAGTATGCCGTTCGACGTCTGGTCTGGATTCCCATTCGGTACGCGGGCAGGCCAGTTCGGGACCCTCTGGGACCACATCATGGTGGTCAGCATCTGGATCGCCCGCCCGATTATGGGCAGCGCCGAAGAGGTCATGCTCATCATGGCGCCCATCGCGGGAACCCTCGTCGCGATCCCGACCTACTTCATCGCCCGTCGGTTCGTCGACCGCTTCGCTGCCCTCGCCGCGGTCGTCGTCCTCGCCCTCCTGTCGGGCACGTTCTTCAGCTACAGTCTCGTCGGCTTCCCGGACCACAGCGCCGCGGAGGTACTCTTCCAGAGTATCGCCGTCCTCGCCTTCCTCGTCGCCTTCGCGGTCGCCGAACGAGAGAAACCGGTCTGGGAACTCCTCGTCGATCAGGATTGGGCCGCTCTCGGACGTCCCGCCGCATACGCGGCTGCAGCAGGCGTCGCACTCGGCCTCTACATGTGGACGTGGCAGCCCGGCGTACTCATGGTCGGATTCACTGGCATCTTCCTCGCGATCAAGATCACTAGCGACGTATCCCACGGGAAAAGCCCGGAGCCCATCGCCTTCGCGGGCGCAGTCTCGATGACTGTTGCGGGACTGATGCAGGTGATTCCGCTTGCGGAGTTCAGCTTCACCCCAACCGGCTACTCGCTCCTCCAGATCGTCCTTCCGCTTGGTGTCGCGCTCGGTGCGGTCTTCCTCGCGTGGCTCGCCCGCCAGTGGGAGTCGCGCGACCTCGACACAACCACCTATCCGCCCGCAGTCGGTGGACTCATCCTCGCCTCCGCAGCCGTCGTCTGGCTCGCGATCCCTTCACTGTGGGGGACACTCGTTGGTAACCTCCTCAACACCGTCGGCTTCTCGGCCACCGCCAACGCCCGCACCATCGGCGAGGCCCAACCCCCGCTCCAAGGCGCCTCCTTCGCCGACTTCGTCCTCGGCCAGTACGGCCTCGCCTTCTTCCTCGCACTCGCCGCGATCCTCTACATCCTCGCGCGTCCCCTCTACCGCTCCGACGACGCGAACCACACGCTCTACATCCCGGCCGCGCTCGCGATTATCGCTTCCGTCTACGCGGTCCCCCAACTCTACGACGCAGTCGGCGGCGTCGTCGGCGTGAGCTGGCAGGTGGTCGGGCTCGTCATCGCCGCCGCCCTCTTAATCGGCGCAACCTTCCTCGTCGAGTACGACACTGAAGAGCTCTACTTCGTCGTGTGGGCGGCGTTCATCGGGAGCGCCGCGTTCACCCAGGTGCGCTTCAACTACTACCTCGCGGTGATCGTCGCGGTCGGCGCGGCGTACTTCGTGCAGGTGACCGTCAACTTCCTCCGCCTGCACTCGCTCGACGAGGCCCGCGACATCGAGGGATGGCAGGTGATGGGAACGCTCGTCCTCGTCGTTATCGTCCTCGTCCCCCTCGTCGCGATGGTGACGCCGGTGTGGGCCGCGGGCGCGAACAACGGCCCCGGCAGCGTCACCCAGTGGGACGGCAGCCTCCAGTGGATGAACGACGAGACGCCCATGCCCGGCGAGCTCGAGGGCGCCGACAACCCGATGGAGCTGTACGGCACCTACGAGCGTCCCGCTGACGGTGACTTCGAGTACCCGGAAGGCGCGTACGGCGTCCAGTCGTGGTGGGACTACGGCCACTGGATCACCACCCGCGCCGAACGCATCCCGAACGCGAACCCGTTCCAACAGAACGCGGGCGAAGCCGCCGACTACCTGCTTGCACCCACCGAGGCGGAATCACGTGAAGTCCTCGCGGGCCAGAGCACGGAAGGCGAGCACACCCGCTACGTGATGGTCGACTCACAGATGGCCTCGCCGAACTCCAAGTTCGGCGCGCCCGTCACCTTCTACTCGGGCAACGAGACGCGCTCGGACTTCAACCGCGTCCTCTACCAGCAGACCGAGCAGGGCGGGTTCCAGACCGTGATGCAGGTGAACACCCAACGATATCACGAGAGCCAGATGATCCGGCTGTATGAACACTACGGCAGCGCGGTCGACCCCGAGCCGGTCGTCGTCGACTGGGAGCCCCGGACCGCAGAGACCCGAGGCGGCGAGCAGGTCCAAGTCGACACGCTCCCGGACGATCCGACGACCACGGTCCGACAGTTCGACAACATGACCGCGGCGCGTGAGTACGTCGAGCAGGACGGGAGCGCCCAGATCGGCGGCGTCGGCGACCTCCCCTCCGAGCGCGTCACAGCGCTCGAACACCACCGGCTCGTCCACGCTTCCCAAGCCCAAGGCCAGTCGCCCTCGGCGTTCCAAGTGCGCATCCTTCAACAACTCGTCGGCGAGGGGACGACCGTCGAGGACATCCTCGGCGAGTCGACCCTCCAGGCCTTCCAAGACGACTTCGTGAAGACCTTCGAACGCGTCCCCGGCGCGACGATCGAAGGCTCGGGCGCACAGCCCGGGCAGGAGGTCGAAGCGACGGTCGAACTCGAGAAGGCCACGGGACAGACGTTCGAGTACACCCAGTACGCCGAGGCGGACGCCAACGGCAACTTCGAGTTCACGGTGCCGTACTCGACGACGGGCTACGAGGAGTTCGGCCCAGAGAACGGCTACACGAACACGAGCGTCCGCGCCACCGGTCCGTACAACGTCACCACCGCACAGACCACCGGTGACGACCTGTACACCACTCAGCGCGTCGGCCAGGTCGCGGTGACCGAGGGACAGGTCGTCGGCGCGGACGACGCGGCGGCGACGGTCGAACTCGAACAAGAAATCATCGACTGCCCGAGCGGCGACCCCGAGTGCCCGATCGACCAAGGCGACAACAGTGACGGCGGCAACACCGACGGAACAGACGGCAACACCACCGAGACCGTCGCACTCGCCGACGCGGACACGGTCGCCCGCGACGCGACCGCCCGCGACGACGCGAGCGCGTAACGCATCATGGCCAGCCTCCGGGACTGGGCGGCACTATACGCAAAGGGCGTCGCGATGGGGAGCGCGGACGCGGTCCCCGGCGTCTCCGGCGGCACCATCGCGCTCATCGTCGGGATCTACGAGCGGCTGATCGGAGCGGTCACCGCGGTCGACCCCGCGCGGCTCCGCCGGCTCCTCGCGGGCGTTCGCCCGGCCAACATCCCCGACGCCCGCGCCGCGTTCCACGAGATCGACGGCGCCTTCCTGGTCGTGCTCCTCGCGGGCATCGGCACCGCGGTCGTCGTCGTCTTGAGCGGCGTCAACTACTTACTCACCACGCGGCCCGTCGCGACGTACGGCTTCTTCTTCGGGCTGATCGCCGCGAGCGCAGCGGTCCTCCTCGGCGACGTCGAACTCGACACGCCCCGACGCAAGGCGGCCGCGCTCGGCGGGTTCACGCTCGCCTTCCTCGCGTCGGGGTACGCTTCGACGGCACTCACCAGCTCGCTCCCGGTCGTGTTCGTCGCCGGCGCGATCGCGGTCAGCGCGATGATCCTCCCGGGCGTCTCCGGGTCACTCCTCCTGGTCGTGCTCGGCCAGTACGAGTACATGTCGGGGACGGTGAGCCGGTTCGTCGACGGGCTCGCGGCGGTCGCGCTCGGGAACGGCACCGACACGCTCGTCGAGACGCTCCCCCCGGTCGTAGCGTTCCTCCTCGGCGGCGTCGTCGGCGTGGTCACGATCGCACACGCCGTGAAGTACGCGCTCGCGCGGGCTCGCGCCGCGACGCTCGCCTTTCTCGTCAGCCTGATCGTCGGCGCGCTCCGGGCGCCCCTCGTCGAGGTGTCGATCCGGCTGGCCGAAAGCGGCGAGACGTGGCGGGCTGCGGCGCCGCGGTTCGCGCTCGCGGCGGTCGGCGGCGCTGCGGTGGTGCTCGTGTTGGACCGGTACTCCACGGGGATCGAATATTAAAAGGGTCACCTACTGCGCCGGTTCGGTCCGGAACCGTGTGATCGCGACCTCAGTGATGTCGTCGTAATCGTCATCCGCACCGACGAGTAGCGTCCCGTCGACGTGTGCTGTGGTTCCGAGCGCGAAGGCATCCCCAAGCGCCGGAGCGTGGCGATATTTGAAGTCGGCTGCTGACGGCCACGTGTGTTCGGTGTCGACTCGACTGATGCCGCTTTCCTCGAGGACGTCGACGACGGCATCGGCACGCTCCTCGCCGTCGATTGCACGGACGATGTAGTGGACTTCGGCGAGATTGATCGCCGAGATGTAGCCGTCTGCCGCGCCTTCAACAGCCTCGACGTACGTTTCGACGGTGTCGCTTCCCGGCTCATCGCAGAAGTAGGCGATGAGTGGCTCGGCGTCGAAGACGATCGAGTCGGGGATCTCGGTGCCGTCCGTCACGTGTCACCCTCGGCGTCACTCGTGTAGCGCTGCCGCAACTCCGCTTCGGTGGCGGTGTCCGCTTTGCGTTCCTCCTGAAGGCGCTCAGTTGCCGAGCGCTCCTGGTCGTCGGTTTTCCCTTCCAGAACCCCACGCAGATCTGTAACCGAGTGGATGGGACGAACGACGATGTCGCCCTCCTCGGTCCGGATGAACTTCACACGGCCGGGCGTGTCGATCCCCAACTCCTCGCGGAACTCCTTCGGGATGGTCGCTTGTCCCCGCGACGACACGGACACCACTTTTTCAGATTCTGTCTTGCTCATACTATTCTAAATCATTACTTTGAACTAATAATACAAAAAGACAGTGCTGATTCGAGTAGGTAGTAATTGATCCCCTTCTCCTCCGCGTAGATACGGTACTAATTTTGTCGGTTCTCATTATCCCCACTCGTGGTTTTCTACGCCTTCGTAGTGTTTGAGTCGGCTTTTAATCTCCCACGCCTCCCAGTTACACTCGTAGTAGAGAACATCTGCAAGTTTGTCGAAGTTACTTTTATCGAGTTCAATGCCGCGATTTCCACGGTACCGAATATACGCCTCGGTTCGGAGGGTGGCGTAGACCTCGCGAGCAGTCAGATAAATAGTGTTAATTCGCATTAACGCTAGTGGAAATACTTATCAGAATACACTGCCAGTATTGCATATGAGCAGTATTGAGCGCCGGGAGGATGACCGAAAACAAAAGAAGGAGCTTCGCAAAGAGCATCCAAGCGGGTGGCTCCATCTCACACAGCATGATGCCGTTCCGATCCTCGTTGACGCACTCTTAGATCTTCCTCCAAATCGGGAGTTTAACAAAACCGAATTCGCCGAACACGCGGGGGTTACGCGACAGACTGTCGGCAACTACACCGATCTGTTACTGGAAGTCGAACTCATCGAGGAGGTGCCGAAGACGTCACCGCGTCGCTACAAAGTAGCTGATAGCGATGTCGTTCGAGAACTCTTCGAGTTGAACAGCGCACTCAATAGTACAGGTCAGTAACCCACGACGTAGTCGTGGGCCACTGACGCCCCGCCAACGACTCGCGCGGTCTCAGTAATCTCTGGGGAGTGTTGCTGACAGAGGGCTTCAGGATGCGAGAACACGCATGAACTCGAAGTCGCAGGATGTTCGCCGATGTAACCGAACCACCCGATAGTTCGGTTTAATAGACGAACTCATCGCGGCCCCAATATTGATGTGGTTCGGTGATAATACCGAATTATCCGTTAGTTCGGTAACTGAGGCGAACAAATGGCTACGAACCCGGACGACCCCAGATATGTGGCATTGATCGGTGACATCCGTGGCTCCCGGAAGTTAGACAACCGCAACGAAGCACAGGAAGAGTTTAAACAGGTTGTCGACTCGCTCAACGAGCACGTTCCGGACGGCTCGATCGCGTCACGGTTCACTGTAACAACAGGCGACGAATTTCAAGTACTCCTGACCGATGCGACCGATGCCGTTACCGCGGCGGTGGCGGCAAGCGATCGATTTCACCCGGCACGGCTGCGATTCGGCATCGGTCTCGGCGAACTCGACACCGAGGTGAATCCGGACCAAGCGATCGGGATGGATGGACCGTGCTTCCACCGCGCTCGGAAAGCGATCGATGCGGCTGCAACGGACGAGGCGTGGCTCCGCGTCGACGGCTGGTCGAACGCCCTCGACAGCCACGTCAATGCGATGGCTGACCTGGTGCAGTGTGTGCGCGAAGACTGGACGGCCCGGCAGGCGGAGTTCGCGCTCGCACTCACAGAAGCGGCCACCCAGAAACGCGTCGCAGAGCGCTACGGCGTCTCGAAATCGACCGTCAGTGAATCACTCAGCGCCGGCCACGTCCGAAAGGTCCGGAAAGCCGAAACCTCGATCGGGGACCTCTTGCAAGCAGCGCTCACCGGGGGAGAGCGGCTATGAGTGGTTGGTTGACCAGTCTCGGCCCGGCGGGGACCGCTTTCGCGCTGCTGCTGTTGGGGCATATCCTCGGCGATTTCGCCTTCCAGACGGACGACCTCGCGAGGAACAAACACCGGCTCCGCCCGCTTCTCACGCACGTCGGGATCGTCCTCGTCGTTCATCTCGTCGCATTTCTCCCGCTGTTGACGGCACAGTCGGCGCTTATCGTGCTCTTGATCGGTGTCGTGCATCTCCCGATCGACGCGGTCTCGGCCCGGCTGCGAACCCACAGGGGGAGTTCACCGCACCTATTCTTCGCTGACCAGCTGGCCCACCTCCTCGTTATCCTCGCCGGGTGGATGTTGTTGGAGCCCACAGCCTGGACGGCCGCACCGGTGGTGACCGCACTCGGTGGGGCGGACGGACTCTCCTGGGCCGAGGCGACCACCGGAGCGGTGTACCTCGCCGCATTTGTGTTCGCTCACGACGGCGGCAATGCGATCGTCCGTGGCGTGCTCCCGGAACAGGGGCCCGAATCCGACCACGAGGATGATCTCGAGGCGGGATCGCTCATCGGGAGTCTCGAACGGTGGCTCATCCTCTTTCTGGGGGTGGCTGGCCTGTGGGGATCGGTCGGCCTCGTCGTGGCGGCGAAGTCGGTTGCTCGGTTCGAGGAGCTCAAGCAACGACCGTTTGCCGAGTACTTCCTCGTCGGGACACTGACCAGTGTTCTCGTGGCGATCGCCTTAGTGGGACTTGTCTCAATCCTCGTTTGACCGCATCGAAGCTCACCCTCCGCAGCCTTCAAACCACCACTCAATGAACCACCGATCGATGCGAACGCGCCGGGCCCTGCTGGCATCGGGCATCTCCGGACTCGTCGGACTCGCTGGGTGTACTGCCATGTCTCCGAACTCGGCCGACGGGAGTGGCGGAACGACCGAAACCGACTCCGGCGACACCACCGAGAGCGACCCGACCCGGATCGGGTTCGTCGGCGACCTGATGCTCGGTCGGAGCGTCACCGAGCGGTGGGCCGACGACGATCCCGAACAGGTCTGGGGTTCGACACTCTCGCGGCTCCAAGAACTCGACGGGCTGGTCGGCAACCTGGAGTGTTGCATCTCCGATCGCGGGACGCGCTGGCCGAACAAGGGATACTACTTCCGGGCTGACCCCGCCTTCGCCGTGCCGGCCCTCGAAGCGGCGGACGCCTCGTTCGTCTCGCTCGCGAACAACCACATCCTCGACTACAGCGCGCCCGCGCTCCGGGACACCGAGTCGCACCTGTCCGACGCGGGGATCGCACACGCCGGCGCCGGCACCGACTGGGACGCAGCGCTCGAACCAACAACTTTCGAGGCGGGCGATCTGACCGTCGCCGCGTTCGGCCTCACCGACCAGGCCGAGGCGTTCGCCGCGGGCGCGTCGGATCCGGGGACCGCGTTCGCGACGCTCGATCCGTCTGTGCCCGGGACGCGCGCGCTCGTTAACGAAATTCTCGACAGCGCAGCGGAACACAATCCCGACCTCGTCGTCGCGTCGCTCCACTGGGGGCCGAACTGGGAGACGAAGCCCCGCGCCGTCCACGAGGCGTTCGGCCGGTGGCTGATCGAGCAGGGCGTCGACGTGGTCCACGGGCACAGCGCACACGTCCTCCAAGGTGTCGAGGTGTATCAGGGGCGCCCGATCATCTACGACGCGGCGGATTTCGTCGACGACTACGTCGACTACATCGATCGGCAGGGCGTCCACAACAAGCGGAGCGCACTCTTCGAACTCGTGGTGCGCGACGGCGACCCCGACGAGCTGGTCGTCGAGCCGATCGCGATCGTCGACGAGGCGGCGACGCTGGCGGACGACGAGGTCGCCGCATGGGTGCGCGACACGCTCGCGGAGCGTTCTGCGGCGTTTGGGACCACAGTTGAGCGAAGCGACGACCAGTTGGTGTTCCCGCTTGGCGGAGAGTGAGGCCCCTGTCGGCGTAGGCTCCTCCGACATTCTTCCAGTCACGGTTCCCGGGGTTGTGCCACTGGGACCACGTATCCCACGCGACAAAGATTTATTCCGTGCGAGAACGATATATCCCGTATGGACGACCCGCGCTCCGAACTGACGGCCTCTCGCGACGAGCGTCGCGAGGCGCCGGACTTCGACGCGCTCACGCCACCGTCCGAGCTCGTCAGCGGTGATCGAACGCGAGACGATTTCTTCGACGCAGTCCTCGGGCTCGACGCCCCCGCAACGGCGGGCGACGTGGCGGATCGTGCTGGACACGGCGTGGACGCCGCACGCGAGTACTTAGACTGGTTTGAGCGAATGGGCGTCGTAACCCGAGTCACCGAGTCTCCGGCGACCTACCAGCGCAATCAGGAGTACTTGAACTGGCGGCGTGTCCAAACGCTTCGCACCGAGTACGCCGCCGACGAACTACTCGATCTCCTGCAGACGGAAGCAGAACGCGTTGAGGAATTTCAAAGCGAGTTTGACGAGACATCCCCCGACGACGTGTCGATCACGGGTTATGCCGCGGAGACCGACCAATCGATCGAGGAGGTCTGGGAACGCCTCTCCGCGTGGCGAACGGCTCGCCGTCGGGTGACGCTTCTCGAACGCGCGCTTGCGACGATGTCCGAGGACGCTACTGGACGTGACTCTCTCATAGGCGTGAGTCGCCCAAAGAGATAATCGAATACGGCTCCTGACTGACACACATGACTGCCTGTGGCATCGGAACGTGGACCGACGGCCTCTCCGCCCGCGAGCGCGTTCGGGAGATCGCAACGACGCTCACCGAGCCTCGATCTATCGAGTGGGTGCGCGAGGAAGCGCAGGTGTCAGCGCGGCAACCTGCGAAAGCTGAGCTAGAGATACTCGTCGAGTTCGGACAACTGCGGGCTGTCGACGGCGACGACGGTAACACGAAGTACGCACCGAACTATCAGCTGCGCTATTTTAATGAATTGACCGAGTTGATCAACACGCATACGCGAGCGGAACTTCGCGAGGAGATCGCAGCTATTCAAGCGGAGATTGATGAATGGAAGACCGAATTCGAGGTCAAATCGCGTGGCGAGTTGGAATCGGCGCTCACGGATGACAGCCTCGACAGCACAGAGATTCGAGATCGCAATCGCGTCCTTCGGCAGTGGGACCAATCTAAAGACAACAAATGCTTACTGCAACACGCGCTGGAACTCTACGAAGACGCCCGAGCGCTGTATCCCGGAGAGAGCAACTCGTCGAGTCCGCCCTCTTACTGAGCCTCGGGTATTGATTCTAGGGCAGTCGCTTTGCTAGTCTGAAGTACAGCACAGAATGCTCGATCTACCGAAATCGCGATGTTACTGTTCTTCTTCGGACTCGACACGATCGGCGACACGGTCAGATGGCAATTCTCTCCGTGCACCCGTACCGGTCTGTTCAACATCCCCCGGGGAAAGGCCCGGATCTGGATACCGAGCTGCCATGTCGTCGAGCTGGACAAGACTCCGGGCGAATCGCCGCAGGTCATCCCGGCGCTCAAGGCCGTGGTATAGGCCGTCGCTGGTTTTCCCAATGAGCCCGTCGTCGTGGAGGCGGGACAACGTCGTCGATGTGGTGCCGCGTGGCAGGTCAAGCGCCTCTCGGATCTCTGCCGGAGTGTACGCAAGGTTCGTCTCCCGATACAGGAGTTTGATGATCGTGGCTTTGTTTGTCCCGGGGCGGATGTTGATCGGGTTATCCGGGTCGTGTCTTCGGAGATCGACTGGCATTGTTATTGATTGTATGTATTTGAATGTGTTTATAATTTGATGAATGTCGCGGTCGGTGTGGCTGACAGTGTGTTCTCGAGCACTATCTCGTTTCCCCACCACGTCGACCCCGTTCCCTGCTGGCGTCCAAACCCTATTGAGTCGCAGCCGTCAACGTCGACCGTGACGAACACCAACCGCGAGTGGCTGCTCGCCGAGCGACCCGACGGCGAACCCGATCAGGACTGCTTCGAACTGCGCGAGACGGACGTCCCCGTCCCCGGCCCCGGCGAACTCCTCGTTCGCACCCGTTTCCTCTCCGTCGACCCGTACATGCGCGGTCGGATGCGCGACGCCGAGTCGTACGCGGAGCCGTGGGACGTGGGCGACGCGCTCAAAGGCGGGATTGTCGGCGAAGTGATCGAGAGCGCGAGCGACGCGTACGACGCCGGCGACCTCGTGACCGGCGAGGGCCGGTGGGCCGATCATTCGATCCTCGACGCCGACGACGTGGCACCGGTCGACACAACCATTGCTGACCCGGAGGCGTACCTCGGCGTCCTCGGGATGCCCGGCCGGACCGCTTACTTCGGCCTGCTGGAGGTCGGCGAGCCCAAACCCGGCGACACGGTCGTCGTCTCGGGCGCGGCGGGTGCGGTCGGCTCGGTCGTCGGTCAGATCGCCAAGCGCAACGGCTGTCACGTGGTCGGCTTCGCCGGCAGCGACGAGAAGACGGCGTGGCTCACCGACGACCTCGGCTTCGACGCCGCGATCAACTACAAGACGACCGACGACTACCGCGCCGCGCTCGACGAGGCCGCGCCCGGCGGCGTGGACGTGTACTACGACAACGTCGGCGGCCCGATCACGGACGCCGTGTTCACACAGCTGAACCTCGACGCGCGGGTCGCGGTCTGCGGGCAGATCGCCCACTACAACGACGAGGACGTCCCGACGGGACCGCGGAAGCTCCCGCAGCTCATCGCGGTGCGAGCGCGGGTCGAAGGACTGCTCATCGCCGACTTTGCAAGTCGATTCGGCGAGGCGAGCGAGCGCCTCGCGCGCTGGGTCGCGAGCGGCGAGCTTCAACACCGCGAGACGGTCGTCGAGGGGCTAGAGAACGCCCCCGACGCCTTCCTCGGGCTCTTCGCCGGCGACAACATCGGCAAACAGGTGGTGCGGGTGTCGGCGGCGGACGAAGAGTAGCACGGCGCCGGGATACGCTGACAACCATTTCGCCGCCGTCTGTCTCATATATATGCGCGATACAAAGATATATTGATGGCCGGCGCGTGGACGACAGTATGAACGAGTTCGATCCGGCACCGGAGTCCGGGACTGATCGGTCTCGGTGGCAGGACGGGACAGACACGTTCGGGCGTGTCTACGATGTTGTGCTCGGGCTCACGTCGCCGACGGCGTACACCGATATCGCAGATCTTGCAGACTGCTCTCCGAACGCGGCGAAAAAGCATCTTAACCGGTTGACAGAGATGGGTATTGCCCGCGCAAATCGGGAGAATCGTCCTGCGACGTACGAACGAAACGGCGGTTATCTCGAATGGCAGGACGCGAGCCGGATCGCTGCTGATCTCTCCGTCGACGAGATCGTCGATCGCGTGGCAACGCTTGAAGAACGGCGCTCCGACTACGAGGACCGGTTCGGAACCGCCGACCCGAACACCGTCTCCGTGTTCGACGCCGCTGACCACGAGACGATCCACGACCGAATGACCGCGGTGAGCGAGTGGAAGGGCGTCATTCGAGATATCCGACTGTACGAACTTGCCCGCCAGCTCTCCGAGAACGACGGCCACCTGATCCCCGCCTGAATATGGATCCCTCTGCAGGGGGTTCGGCATCCGGGTCGACTGGCCCTCCCGATCGACAGACGTTGCGCTTGCTTGAGCGACGGCTGTCGTCCGATCCGCTGGTTGCTGAGGTTCAGTTCGACCCGGATCCGTATGAACCGCGGCTCCTTCGTGCGTCGCTCGCCGCGGAACGATACCCCGAGTCGGTGACTGCGGCTCGGATCGATATCCGATGGTTCGAAACGGACGATTTCTCAGTACACTACATCGAAGTTCGGGATACTGGCCACTGGGAGTGTCGCTGGGACCGACACCCGAACACGCACAACACTCGCTTACACTTTCACGAACCGCCGACAGGCGCTACGATCTCGGATCTCCAACTTTCGTCGCTCCATCCACTCGAGATCTACTCAACCGTGTTCGAAGCGATCGAACAGCGGATCGAGTCACTCTGGTCGGCGTCCTCTCAAGAATGAAGTCAGGGGTTTCCGCTCGGTTCTCTGTGAGCCATCGACCATGATTAAGTAGCCTCATCGCTTCTCCTTCGGACAGATGTCCCACGACGCGCGAGCCAGACTGAGCGACCTCCGGCGGGCGTTCCACCGTCATCCGGAGCCGGGGTGGCGCGAGTTCCGAACGACCGCCCGCGTCGTCGCCTCGCCGAGAGTCGCGAGCCGCTCGCGGAGATCGCCGTCGGCGGTGTCGAGGTCGTAGTCGGCGAGGCGTAGCACGTCGGTCTCGACGCCGTCTCGGTCGGCCGTCGCGTCCAGCGCAACCTCGACGGCGGTCCGCGTTCGGGAGCCGGCGGAGACGCTGCCGACGATCCCGAGCAGGGTCCCGTCCGCCATCTACCGGGCCACCTTCGCGCCGCCGACCGTCTCGACCTCGTCGACCGCGCACGCCACCGCGAGACACACCGCCTCACGAAGCCGGTCGGTCATCGCCCACCCGCTCGGCGGGACGCGCGGCAGGGCTCGGTCCCGGATCTGCCACGTCTCGATCACCACCTCCGCGTCGCGTGAGTCCATTATCCGTGATAGGCGAACCGCGGACAAGTGGGTTTTGGCCGAGAGACGCCGGCAGCGCTCTGAGAGCGGCTGCTCTGTGGGACGCCGGCAGCGCTCGGACGGCAGTGGCTCCGGCTCGTTCTCGGCGTCAACTCGCGTCCGGTCGGCTGTGACGCGAGGGGAGACACCCGTTTGCCTTCGGGAACGCGAAACGACACAAACATCCGAGTCCCCGACTGTCACGCGAACATGCGAAGAGCCGGCACCGTTCTTCTCGTTGGAGTTACCGCAGCCGCGGTTGCCGTCGCGTTAGTGGTGGTGACCGAGGCGTCGTCGCTGGTGATTCCCATGGGAGCGCTCGGGGCGGCGATTCCGGTCGCGATGATATACGGGGTGCTGGTGGCCGGCGGCACCGACGGCGACGACGGCGACGACGGCGACGACGGCGACGACGCGTCACGCGGGAAGCGAGACTGAGCAACGGTGTGACCGGACGGCGCGGTCCCGAGCGACGGACCCGCCTCACTCGGAGCGGCCGCCGAACCGCCCTAGGCCATCGACCGACCGGGATCGCTCGATCCGTAGTACTGGCCGTGGAACCCGTACGGAAGGCGATGCGGGAGGACGGCGCGCGCCCGCTCGGTCATGGTCGCGGCGTCGAGACAGAGGAGCACGGAGCGCTCTGCGCGCGTGTCGAGCGCGAGCGAGAGCAACACCCCGTCGTCCTCGCCGTTTGGCGTCGGGGCCGGAACGAACAACGGCTCTCCCGGATGGAGGTCGGGCTCGGACCACGTCCGGGTCGTCGGGCCGGCGAGAGCGACCTTGGCGATTGCCGTCGGGAGACTCCCGTGATCGATCGCGGCCAGGTACGCGTACTGGTACGCCCGGCCGTTGCGCTGACCGTAGTTGATCGTTGGAAACTCGACGGGGCCACGGAGCAGTCGCTTCCGTCGCACGCCGCCGCCGTCGAGCGGGAGCCGGAACCGGACGAAGTCGCCCCGCGGCAGGTCCGGCTCGTCGCTCCGGAGGTTCGACAGCGTCAGGCCGGTGACCGCGGTCTCGTCCTCATAGGCCACCGCGTCGACGACGACCTCGTCGCCGTCCTCGTAGGCGTTCGCGAAGTGATAGATGAAGAACTGGTCCGCCGGGACGGCGGCGACGTGCTCGCCGGTGGCCCGGTCGACCACGTGAAACGACGGCTCGGCGTCGCGGGGCGCAATCGCGTCGAGAAACGTCGCGCCCCGAGCGATCCCGCGGGAGAGCCGACCGAAGTCGACGCCGACGGTCGACGCCGGAATGACGGCGTACCGCTCCGTCAGCGCGAACGCGTGGATGTACGGGGGATGCGAGTCGAAGACGAGCCGAGTTATCGGTGTCGGCGCGTCACCGGCGTCACGACGGAACAGGGTGTACGCGCTCTTTCGACCGAAATCGGCCGCCAATCCCCACTGCGTTCCGTCCTCGACGTGCGTGTGACCCAAGGTGGTGTCAGCGTCGAGGCCGGCGGTCAGGTCGCGGCGACCGACCGTCTCCAGCGTCTCGGGGTCGATTTCGATTCCGATCGGACTCTCGGTGACCGCGTAGAGCCGATCGCCGAGCCCCACCACGCCGATAGACGGGTTGTCCTGAAACGCGCCGGTCAGCGCTCGATACAGCCGTGCGACTGCGGAGTCGTCGGCGGGCGTCCCGGGAAGCGAGCGCCGGATGCTGCCGTGCTCGCGAGCGACGCGGAAGTCCTCGCTCCGCACGAAGCGATTGGTGTAGCTGACGGCCCCGTCGTCGAACCGAAACCCGCGGAGCATCGCCAGCGGGTCGAACCAGTGGGTGAGGTCCGTGTCGCCGACCTCGAACTGTCCCGGCCCGTTGCAGACGAGCGTGCCGTCGAGCCAGTCGGGAAACGGTGCCGTCGCGTCGAGGGCAACGTCTCGGAGCTCCTCGCGCTGGGTCTGGAAGCCGAGCCGCCATCCGGGGTCCATGGAGCCAGTTCGTCGTCCACACGTTTACCACTACGGCAAGTTCACGTGGTTCATGCTACCTATTGACAGACCTTATGCGATGCTGTACACACTCGGACCGTATTCGGAGCTTCGACCACTGGTTGGCATGGAGATGGGTATCGGTATCCTGTCGATGAGCGCCGACGACGTGCCGTACGGCGTCCCCCTGTCGTTCGGGTACGACGGCGACAGTCGGCTGTTCTTCCTGTTCGTCGGTACAACGACCGATCTCCGGCAGGAGACGTACGCCGACCAGTCGGACGTGGCGAGTCTCACGACGTACGACGTCGGCTCCGACGGGTCGTGGCGGAGCGTGGTTGTCTCCGGCCCGATCGACCGAGTCACCCCCGACGAGTGGGACGCCGCCCGCGACGCGATGACCGACAACGCGTACCAGTCGACCCTCCTCGCCGAACACGACCTCCAAGAGAACCCCAACGTCTGGGTGCTCAAGGTCGCAGAGCGGTCCGGCCGGGCAGTCGGTCAGTAGGGGGGCGCTCGGGGTCTGGGTGTCTCGCACGCCCCGTTCCTTCGCCGCTCCCGGACGAGTAAAGCCGCCGCGGACGTAACCGGTGATAATGCTCGGCTACCCGGGACTGAACCGGACGTTGCGCGACCGCGACACGCCCGTGCGCTGTACGCGCGGCATGCAGAAAGGGACGTTCGAGGAGCGAGGGCTCTCGTACGTCTCGACGCTCGCGCGGCAGAACCTCGCCGACCTCCACGAACTGCTCGCGTGGAATCGCGACCACGACATTCGGCTCTACCGCTGCACCTCGTCGCTGATCCCGTGGAACTCGCAGTTCGACCTCGCGGAACTGCCCGAGTACGACGAGATCCGCCGCCTCGCGCGTCGCTGCGGCGACCTCATCGCCGAGGCCGACATGAGACTCACGTTCCACCCGGACTACTGGTGCAAGCCGGCCAGCGACTCCGCGGAGACCCGCGAGCGCGCTCGCACGGCGCTTGAGTACCACGCCGGCTGGTTCGACCTGCTGGGCCTTCCGGTGAGTCCGTACTACGGGATCACGGTCCATATCGGGGCGACGTACGGCGACATCGAGGCGACCGCCGAGCGCTTCCGGGCGTTCGTCGACGGCCTCTCGGACGCCGCGCGAGCGCGGCTCACCGTCGAGAACGACGACAAGGAGAGCCTGTGGAGCGTGCCGGAGCTCGTCGACCTAGTGGGCGAGCCGACCGGCGTCCCGGTCGTCTTCGACTATCACCACCACTCGTTCACCGACCGCGGCTACACGTACCGGGAGGGGTTCGAGCTGGCGGCCGACACGTGGGGCGACGTTCGACCGATGACGCATTACTCGGAGCCGGCGCGGCTTCGCGATCAGAAATCTCGACCGCAGGCACACGCTGAGTTCGTCTCGGACCTCCCGGCGTGGCTCCGGGCGAACGCCGACGTCATGATCGAGGCTGACGGAAAGGAGCGGGCCGTGCTGCGGCTCCGCGACGGCGACGGGTGACCTGACGGTATCCGGATAGCGGGAGGCGCAGCACACGGCTCCGCGGCCCACTCGCTGACCGCCTGGTCGTCGGTGTGGAGCGACGCTTGGAGGGTACCGCCGCCGATCGTGCCGACGATACAGCTATTGTGTCGCAGGACATGTCAGTCAGTATGAACCGATTGGGATGGGTCGCGATCGCGCTTGTCGGGGTCGTGGTCGTCGGCCTCGCCGCGTACGCGGTCTTCGCCGGGGTGCTGATCGGATCCGACGTGGCGTCGTACTCCTCGGACGGCGTGACCGTGTCGGACCTTCAGTACGAGGACGTTCTCACCCGGAGTGAGGCCGCCGGATACGCGGTCGAGCGCGTCGGATCGAGCGGCTTCCACCCTGACGGTATCGACGAGCTCGACGCCGAACTCGGACCGGAGTACGAGGCGTTCAGAGTCACGTTCGACCACTCGGAGACGAAGCGACTGTGGGCGACGTTCTACGCGGCCGAGGGAACCACCGTCGTGACGTTCTTCGCAGACGACAACCCCGACGAGTTCACCGTCGACGACCTCCCGCCAGACGAGTGGCTCGTCGATCGGCTCACGCTGCTGTTCGAGATGGACGAGGCCACAGCGGAGCGCTACGTCGAGGAACTCAAAACGGATGTTCGGACGAGTGACCCCACCGAACCCGGAGCGGGCACGCCGAGCATCGAAATCGACGAGCCGGTTGCGTTCCGGGCCACGTACGACAGTCTGACGGCGGAGGCGACCACCGTCAACGCGACGTCCTCGCCCGGGTCCGGCTGGCACGAACGCGAGTACTACGCGGCGGACGGCAAGATCGGCAGTATCGAGTTCGTTCTCCCCCGGGCGACCGTGACTCACGAGGCGGACGGGTACACGTACCGCGTGCACGTCGACTATCACGGCGGCGTCGAGGTCGACGCGCAGACCCGCGCGTCCCGGACGTTTGCGGAGGACGACGTTCGCGCCGTCTTCCGCCACATGTTCGCGGAGATGGGCGTTCCACCGGACACGATCGACCACATGCAGTTCGAGTATCGGGGCAGCGTGTGGTAACCTCGATCTCTGCGCGCCGTTCTTTCCGTTCCGTTGGTCCCCTATTTGCGCGCGTCTGGTAGGCACAGAATGCCGCGCGCAGACACGTCTCTCGCGTTCGTTCGAGACGGTATGCGCGGGACCGGGTTCGAACCGAAACCAGACGTGCTCGCTTCGCTGCGCGCGTCTGGTAGGGTCCAAATCCGCTCCTGCTCTCTCGGTCAGTCGCGACGCTCCTTCGCTCAGTGCGCGGGACCGGATTCGAACCGGCGGACCCCTACGGGATAGCGTCCTAAGCGCTACGCCTTTGGCCTGGCTCGGCAACCCGCGCGCGACCTATGGTACCCGGGTGGTTCAAAAATACCTGTCGCTACGGGGTCGACAACTGCGACGCCGGCCGCACCTGCCACCGCCCCTCAGAGGTCCGTATCGAACGGGAGCCGATCGATGATCGCTTCCTCGCCGACTCGACCGAGGAGCCACTCAGCGAACAGCACCGCGGCGACTCCGAGCCCGATCCCGAAGATGGTGTCCGAGAGGTAGTGGGTGCCGAGGTAGACCCGAGAGAAGGAAATCAGCCCGGCGAAGCCGGCCGCGACCGCGAAGGGGAGCTCGTCGGAGTGCCACGCGATTCCCGTGTAGGCCGTCACGGCGGCCGAATGCCCGGACGGGAACGAACTCGTGGTCCCGGCGTCGCCGTCGGTCACGCAGACCGGATTCGGCGGGAAGGGTCGCTCGACGAGCGTCATCAGCACCCAGACGACGACGCCGAGCAGCGAGAGCGCGACGACGCTCTTGACGAACTCCTCGCGCCAGCCGGCGAGGTAGAACAGCCCGACGAACACGACGCCGGCGGTGACGGAGCCGAGGCCGGTCATCGATGTCATCATCTCGGTCAGGAACGGCGTTCGGATCGCGGCGACAAACTCGGCGGCGAGCCGGTCGACCCACCGGACGACGCTCAGAGCCTCGCCGATAAGCGCGTGCATGGTCGTCCGACCGTATCGGCCGGAGGACCATAGGCGCTCGTACACCCGTTCTCAGGGGCACAACTCGCAGTCGCAGTACGCTTCGCACACCGGGTTGTCGCAGTCGGCGCCGCGGGCCGAGCAGTGCTCGCGACCGTGTCGGATCAACAGCACGTGAAGCGGGTAGATCAGCTCGTCGGGAACCTGCTCGTCCAACGCGTCGTGGGCCGCCTGATTCGACGCCAACTCCGGCACCAGCCCGAACCGCTTGGAGACGCGCTCGACGTGGGTGTCGACCGCCATCGTCGGCTTCCCGAAGTGGAAGTTCAACACGACGCTGGCGGTCTTCGGTCCCACGCCCTTGATATCGGTGAGCCAGTCTTTCGCGTCGTCGGTCGCCATCGCGTCGAGGAACGCCAGCGAGTACGCCCCGCCGGTCTCCTCGCGGATCGCGGTCAACGCGCGCTGGATGCGCGCGGCCTTCTGGTTGGCCAGCCCCGCCACGCGGATCGTCTCTTCCAGTTCCTCGTGGTCGGCGGCCTCGATCGACGCGAAGTCGTCGTACCGATCGAACAGCGCCGCCGCGGCCCGGCTCGTGTTCGCGTCGGCGACGTTCTGCGAGAGAATCGTCGTCACCAGCTGTCGAACCCCCTCGCCGGGCTCGGCGGTCGGGTCGGCGCCGTGTTCGGCGACGCGATCTACCGGCTCGTACAGCGACACCAACTCGTCGTGAAGCTCGCGAACCCGCGATTCGGTCCACGCGTGTGTCGACATACCCGGCATACGGGCGGCGCAGACTTGAGGGCGGCGACAGGGGCGACTCGCGACCGGTTCCGCGTGAGCCGTCGCGCGGGCTTTTTAAACCGGTGCGCCCAACTGCGGGGCATGTACCGAGCGAGTGATCGCGTCGACAACGCCGCGTGGCTCGACCGGCTCGACGACGCGTGCGCGACGCTCGACCTCGACGAGGAAACGCTGTCGACGGCGACGGATCTGTTCCTGTCGCGCGCCCCCGACGACGACCGCGGGAAGCGGGTCACCGCGGCCGGAAGCCTCTACGCCGCCGCGCTGATCCGCGGCCAGGAGCGGTCGCAGTCCGCCGTCGCCGACGCGATGGAGGTCTCGCGGCTCTCCGTTCAGAAGCGGTGGAAGCCGATCTTGGAAGACGCCGGCTTCTCGCCGCCGACGTGGTAGCGGTGTTGCGACGGCCGTCTACGAGATCGGGACGACGTACGATTCGATGAAATCGATGAGCTTGCTTTCCAGTTCGTCTCGATCGACGAAATATCGGAAGCGCAAGCTGTAGGCGTCGTCCATTTCGTCGATCGACGCGCTGCTGAACTTCGGCTCGTACGTCTTTCGCTTCCCGCTGCTCCGTTCTGCTTCGGAAAAGATACAGAACGTCCTCGGATCTCGTTGGCGTGTATCGGACTCTCGTAGTCCGAAGTACTCCGGAACTGCGCCCGCTTCGGCACCGGCCCCAGTCGTGAGACCGGCTTTCGTGAAGACGAACACGTTTCCGTCACTTGCGTTCGCGAACGCGACCGATTGATCGATCACCGCCATTCCGGGTTCTGTGAGTTCTTCGGTCGTGACCTCTTGTTTCGTCGGAATATCGACGTCGCTGGCGATGAAAACCGTTGCTTGGGTTTCCGCCGAGACCTCTCGACAGATCGATCTGAGTGTAGCCTGTATCTTGTCGGATGCAGCGTCACCACCTTTGGGGGCTAGCGGGTCTGGTGGTAGCGGATAGTCATCGTTTGGATAGAGGTACGACGGATCCAGCAGGCGATACGGACCCATCAGGAAGACGAGTACGTCGGAGGCGCTCGCCCACGGGACGGATTCGACGATGATCTCTCGAACCGATCTCCCTCGGTACGTCTCGAGATCAGCCATTGTATCAGCGTCTCAGCGCCCCTTCGTATATCAATACCACCGACTAGGCCTTAATAACGATTAAGTATATCTGTCTTCCCGTCTAACACCAGTGTATGAGCGAACGGGAAGTCAAAAACGAAGACCAGAGAGAAACCCCGGAGATCCACCCGGAGGGATACAAGCAAGTCGAATCGGAGCTTCTCAACGATGCCCTTGACCTCGATCGCGAGGCAGAGCGACTCAAAGCGATGGGCGAGCCGACCAGATTCACGCTCCTGTATCTCCTGTCTCGGGACGGTCAGATCGAGAGTGGCGAGCTCGCGGACGCTCTCGATCGCCGTCAAAACGACCTGTACCACCATCTCAACACTCTAGAGGACGCGGGTCTCGTTGGGAAGTTCCGAGACGGAAAGACGCGGGTCTACGAGCTATCACCACTCGCAGAGACATTCGTCCCGCAGTTGTTCGAAGCAATCAACGAGCGAGCCGAAGCGGTGTAGTGCCGAGACGCATCGAGAGTTTCCAGCGTACTCGCAATATCCTACCGCGGCGTCGCCACGACGCCGAGATGGTCCTCGTGGAACCGATCGAGCCGCTGCGTCTCAAGAATCTCGTAGGCCTCCCGAAGTCGGTCGAGCGCGCCCTCGAACACCGTCTCCGGGGCCGCCGTCACGTCCTCGCTGCGCGCCTTGATCGCGAGCACCAGCCGCCCGTCGTCCGCGAGGAACTGCGCGTTGCGCACGGCGACCGCCGCCTGCCCGCGCGTCGCCACGTCCTGGACGACCGCGTCCACGTCGCGTTCGACGACGTGTGCGTACCGGGTCGGCGTGCGCGCGTCCTTTAAAAGCGGGAACAATCGTTCGCGGGGCTCCGCCGCCTCGACGAGGTCCCGCGCCGGTCGCGGCGCGAACTCCACCGCGTACGTCGGCCCGGCGAAGTCCGCGACGTGGCTGACGGTCGTCCCGCTGGCGGCACCCAGATACAACACCGTGTCGCCGCCGGACAGCCCCGTCTCGACGCCGAGTTCGAACATCCCGCCGAGCTTCGACCGCTCGGGGTCCCACGCGCGCCACCCGTCCGCGGTCGGCTCGCCGTACACGGGCGGGCCGCGGGTCGCCAGCCGCGTCTCTCCGTCGATCTCACGGCGCTCGACGCCCGCCGGCAGTTCGGGGTCACTCATTCGTCGCCCTCCGCGTCGACCTCTGCGTCGGCCTGAGTCGCCTCCTCCGCGCGCGCTCGGATCGTCGCCATCCGCTCGCGGAGATCCTCGTGAAGCGTCTCGCGGCGCTCCCCGGAGTAGTGGTCCACCCGGGCCGCGAGCGTCAGCTTCCCGGCCAGCGCCCGCGAGGCCGACCCCCGGTCCTCGGGTCGCGTGTTCCGGACGTACTCGTGGGTGTAGATGATCCCGTGTTTCGGCGAGGGGGCGCGCCCGGAGAGGTGCGCGAAAAGCGCGTCCTCCGCCCCGAGCACTTGCAGGGTTCCCGAGGGTTTCTTCGCGAGGGGCTCGAGTCCGCCGGCGAGCGCGATCAGCCGCGCCGCGAGCTCCGGCCCGGCCATCTCGGCGAGGTTCGGCGCCACCGCCGGGGCGATCCGGTCGATCGTCTCGGCGAGCGCGTCGCGCTCCGCGGCGAGATCGGCGACGCGTGCCGCGAGCGAGACGGCGCGCTGCTCCAGTTCGTCGTCCGGTTCGCGGTCCGCCACGGCGCGGGCGCCCTCGATCCCCGGCTCGGCGTCGTCGAAGAGGCTCCCGGCCCACTCGGCGGCGCGCTCGGCCAACTCGTTGGCTGTGCGCTCGCAGTCGTCCATAGCACGAATACTATGCTTTAACTGTTGGTCATCTGCCCTTTCCCGCTCTTTGACGACTTCTCGGGTAGCGTAATTCGCTGCTTCGTGGAGTTTATCGTAGTATTCGTCTTTGTCCTCCGCAAAGCCAGACTCAGCGGCCTTTGTGGGCCAATCCTTTGGCGATTCTGCGCTTCCGCTGTCGATGGCTTTTCGAGCGGCTTCTAGGTCGTCAGGTGGGACCGATTCAAACCATCCTGAGTCGGCATCGGCGTGTGTCATATACCGAATTGTGGACTCGAATTCGTATATGTATCCCGGTGTGGCTGTCCCTGTGTATTACTTCAAAAGAGTGGCTCTGTTGAAATCCAATTCTTCAGACATATCCACAATTGACCTCCTCCCGCGCCTAAAGACGGGGGAATCCCACCACGGGATTTCAGACCGGTCGTGGCCCTATGGTTTCAAGACGCATACGTCCCAAGCGTCTCTTGCTTGGTAGCATCGGCTTGGGTGTCTTGTGGGGCGGTCAAACGCCCCCCATCCTCAGCCGAGTCATTGCCATCCGTGTGTTCTCTTGAATAGCTCTCTCCGCTGAGGTAGCGGTCTGCGATATTTATCGCGCCGTTCACGTCCGCTTGGTACTCGCCCATCCAGCAAGCGTCGTTCGTACACTTGAACGTCGCCTGTCGTGGGCGGTATCCCACCTCACCGCAAGCGTGGCACTCTTTCGAGGTGTTGCGCGGGTTCACCGTTTCGACGGGGATGCCCTTCTCGACGGCTTTGTAGCGTATCTGCGCGTGGAGTTTGGCGAATCCCCATCCGTGGAGACGGCGATTCATGAAGTCGCCGTAGTCCATCGACTCTCGTATGTACGTCAGGTCTTCCAGAACAAGAATGGGATTCTCGATGGACTCGGCGTAGTCCACGACTTCACGGGTGACGCGGTGGAACACGTCGTCTATCTGGTTCCACAGGTCGTCACCGAAGGACTCTGCTATACGTTCACTACCGCGCGTCTGGAGTCGGCGCTTGGCGGTGAAGTAGGTTTTGCGGAGCCGACGAACAGTCTTGCCCTCGTCGGCCCACAGTTCCGGAGCGGTCGGAGAACCGTGCCTGTCGCGGTGACACACCGTGACGAGTGACGCTTCTCCAATATCGACTCCGATGGGCGTCCGTTCTTCGGCGGACACCTCGGAGCGTTTCTCCACGTCGCGGGTGGCGGTGACGTGGAGATACCACGTTCCGTCCCGCTCGAACAGCCGACTCTCGCCCATCTTTGCGTCTCCCGCGTTCAACGCTTCGAGCCAGCCCCGCTGTTCGGGATTCGGTTGTGCTGGCATCCAGAGGTGGTAGTCCTCGTGGTGCGGGATTTTGACGCACCACTCGATAGCGTTCTCGGGCTTGTGGTCGAGCCGTAGCCCCTCGTTGGTGAAACGCACAGGGTGGTCGTCGTGAAGTTCGCCCGCGTTGTACGTCGTCGTGAGTTGCGGGACGTACTTCTTAAGCGCGTTCTTCGCGTACCCGCTCAGGTCGTAGTTGACCACCACGTCGTTCGCTTCGGTCTGTGTGGTACATCGGGCGTCGAAGGCGTCTTGGAGAGCGTACTGGTACGCTTCTCGCGTCTCTCGGAGTTTCCTCCGCTTGTGGGCGTTCGGGTCCACAAGTTTGAGTTCCAGCGTCTTCGTGAGTTCGGTCACGAATCGCCCTCCTTGTGTTGCTGGATATAGTTCTCGACAGTCTCACTCGAAACGTGCCCGGCGGTCCCTGCGTAGTATCCTCGCGCCCATCCGATTTTCTCGCCTTCGTGGTCGGCGTATCGGTGGTTGTACTTGCGCGAGGAGATACCCTTGAACCAGTTGGCGAGTAGCGCCGGTTCGTTCTTAGGCGGGCTACTGACGAACAGGTGAACGTGGTCGGGCTGGACGGTGAGGTCGAGTATTTCGACGCCTTTGTCGTCGGCTATTTCGTGGAGGATGGACCGGACACGGCTGGCGACCTCGTTGACGAGTACCGATTGACGGTACTTCGGCAACCACACTATGTGGTAGTTGAGGTTGTAGGTCGCGTGCCGTGTGGTCTTCATCCGTGTTGCATACTATGGGACGTTGGAGTTTTAATACTACCGATAGAACGGTGGGAAATCCAGCTGTGGCGTCGTCGGTGGGTGTGTAGGCTATTGTCCGCTTGACCCCCGCCTAAAGACGGGGGTATGCGCTCGTATCATCCGTCTTCAGTTAAGCAAGAAACCGCGTAACTGCGGTGGCTTATCGGGACATCTTTCGGAAGGAATGAGGAAGT
>NZ_JBLZNI010000020.1:0-44130 GCF_051194165.1 Halorubrum shenae
CGTAATGATGGCGTCGGTCAGCGTGTGGTAGTAGTGTGTCTCACGATCAGAGAGCTTCCGACGTGCCCACATCGACTGCTCTGACGGGCCGTTCTCTCCCTCAGTGTCGTACTCAGCTCTGGTGAAGTAGTGTTTGTCTTCTTTGAGCGAGTTGCCGGGGTACAACACGTATTCGTCGGGGAAGGCGATCGTGGCGATATTTGTAATTCCGAGGTCGATCCCTGCAACACCGTCGCCTGCTGGGTCGGCAGATTCGAGCTCGACCTTACAGACGAAGTGGAGTTCCCATTTCTCACCAGTCCAGACGGCACGAACGTTCTGTACGCTGTTGACTTCCGAGAGGTCAACGTCTGGTCGAGTCTGGTACTCGCAAAGCAGGAAGTCTGAGAAGTGTTCTTTCAGATTCGAGCCTTTCGAGAGTCGGACGCGGTTGTTCTTGGGGTCGTGTTTGAACCCGTCTTCTTTGAACGTCACCGTACTGCGCGGTCGGGTGTCGCCGTGTTTGCGGTAGCCGGGTGGATTCGCCTCAGTGAACTTGTGTCGCAGATCGAACCATGACTGGAAAGCGTCAGAAAGTTCTTCGATGACTTTCTGACTGGATTGTGCGTTCAAGTCTTTCCAGCACGGCTGGTTCTTCAAATACGATTTCAGCACGCTCCCGTTCGGGATCTCGCCGGTTGCGTCCCAGATACGATCGGCTGTCCATCGTGCGACGTTCCAGATTTTCGAGGCAGAGTCTCCGAGCGAATCAAGGCCATCGCAAACCTGTTGGTGGTTCTGGATGGAACCAACGTAGGTGCGTGTGGCCTTAATCGCCATACATAGCCTATGTAGACAAACTAACTTAATGGTGTGGATGTGCGTGGAATATCCAATCTGCCGTCCGTGAGGGATTGAGTCAGCGTTGTCGGATTCACTCCCGGCGTAAACGCCGGGATTCTCTCCTCGTAGAACGATAGGCGATCCATTACTTCCACCCGACAGGTCGGATACCGGACAATGACTCGGTCAGAATCAGCGGACCCAGCGGAACGGGCGGCAGAGTCGCGCCCGCGCTCGGCGATACAGCTGCACACGCTTCGGGACATCGACGAACCCCTGCCGGAAACGATCCGACGGGTGGCTAACGCCGGCTACGAGGGAGTCGAGTTCGCCGGCCGATTCCTCGATGCGGACCCCCACGCGGTCCGAGAGGCCCTCGATGAGACGGGCGTCGAACCCGTGGCCGCGCACGTCGACCTGCGCGCGCTGGAGGGAGACCTGGAGTCGATCGCCGACCGCTGTCGCCGCGTCGGCTGTGACCACGTCGTCATCCCGCACCTCGGCGCCGGCTACTTCCGGACGACGACGCACGTCGACGGGCTCGCGAGGCGGCTCGACGGCCTCGCGGACCAGGTGGATAGCCACGGACTCCGACTCTCGTATCACACCTCGAAAGACCCGTTTCTGCCGCTTCTCGACCGGTTCGGGCTCGGGATCCCCGCGAACCTCCCGTCTCCGGGGTTCGTCTGGGAGTTGGTGGCCGAAGCCGTCGACATGACCGTCAACGGGGGGGACCGAACCGTGGAGGCGACCGGACTCGGTCAGCTCGCGTTTCGCACCGACACGCTTAGCTTCGAGGTCGACGTCGGATGGGTCTCCGCGGGCGGGTACGACCCGGTCGACGTGTTCGAACTGCTCGGAGACCGACTGTCGCTGATCCACATCGCCGATGTCGCGCGAACGCGCCGCTTCCCGCCGGCGTTCCAGTCGGTCCCGCCCGGCGAGGGAATTCTCGACCTCGACCGGGTCCTCCGGGCCTCACGGGAGGCCGACGTCGACTGGCTCGTGTTCGAGGACGACGACCCGTCGGACCCCGAGGCGGCGGTCTACCGAGGTCGGGCGACGCTCGATCGGATCGCGTGAGGGTACGTTAGCGACCCGACAGACCCGTCGAGAACGAGACGGACCCGAGGGCTTCAGGCCCGGATTCGCTTGACTGCTCGCCGAAACGGACCCGTGATTAGCGAGAGGCCGGGGCGACCGTCGGCAAGCCACAGCGTGACGCCGAACACGACCGAACCGAGCTGCAGCGCGATGACGGGGGTGAGCTCCAGGGTGAGCAGTCGCGCGATATACTCGGTCAACAGCCCGTAAACGCCCTCAACGAAGGAGACGCGGTGGGGCGACGGGAGGGGATCGGCGATCGGCCACAGAACCGGAGTGAGCTCGAGTCGCCCGCGCGACAGCGACGCGGGAAGCACGTCGCCGACGAGGTGGAGCACGTATCCGATCAGGAAGGCGCCGCCGACCGCTCCGGCGCGTCGGCGCTTCGCGAGCGCGTACACGACGAACGCCGCCGGAACGCCGAGAAACAGCGAGTGGGCCGCCGCGTACCCGGTCCCGAACACGTTGAACTCCCACGCGAGCGGCTTGTCGATCAGGTCCGGGAGGACGGCGCCGAACGCGAGCGCGACCGCGGGGGCGTCCCGGGGTCGCGACCGATACCTGCCGTGAACGTACGTCGAGTAACAGATGTATGCGAACAGCGCGTGCTCCCAGGGCCACATGTGGTGAGGGACAAGACGGTCAGTGGTAGTAATAGATAGGGTATCGGAGAGCCGTCCTCTCCCGTCGCGGTTGCAGTCGATATCGCAGTCGGACCCGGATCGCCGCGCAGCCCGGTTATCGTTCGAGTGTCTCTCCGTCGAGCACGACATCGGCGTCGCCGTCGACGGTGACGTCGTAGATCTTGCCGCGGAATCGGTAGCCGTGGTCGTCGCTCGTGACCGCGCCCTCCGCGGTCGATCCGGAGACATGACCGGTGGCTTGACCCGCCGCCTCGTCAGCGATGAGTTCACCGTCAGCGGTCACCTCGTACGTGGACGGAGCTCCGGACCCGCGGATCCGGATCAGCCGTTCGCGGTCGTCAGCGTCGTCCGCCGACGCCGCGGCGACGCCGTTCGGCCGACCGCCGAGCGCCGCGATCGTCGCGACCGCCGCCCCGCCGAGCCGAACGTATCTCCGACGCGTGACGCCGGTGGATCCGGACCCGTCTCGATCGATGTCTGGGGGATGCTCCCCCGTCGACTGCAGTCTGTGTGCCAGCTTGTGTGCCATTGCGGCCGTTAATATCCGATTAACGGCTATAAGTATTTGGTTTCTTATATATCCGGCGAGGGATGACTGTCCCGATGAACGACTGGTTTCAACCCCGAACAGAGAGCTCGGAGAACCAGCAGATTGCGCCTGGTTACGCGCTATCGGGCCAGTCGTCCATCCCGCCGAGCTGTCCGGCATCGTACATTTCTTCGAGCGGATTCCCCTCCACGTCAAGCGGGAGGTGGACACGTCCCCGCCGCCGCGCGGACTCCCAGCTCGCGAACACCAGTTCGGTCCCACGGAGGACGCGCCGGCCGGAAAAGACCGGCTCCGTCTCGGTCGACAGCGCGTCGACGAGGTGTTCGATCGCCTTCTCGTAGTGGGTCGGCGGGTCCGTGGGCCACGTCACGCCCGGCAGGAACCCGGTGGCCTTACTGAGGGCCGCGCGGGCGATTCCGGGCGTCGGCCCGTACACGCTCTCGTCGGTGTCGACGGTCCGCCACTTCCCGTCGGTTCGGACCCGGAGCGCCGTCCCGTCGTCCGCTTGTATCTCGATCGTCCCGTCCTCGCCGACGAGCCGGAGGTACGCGTCGACGGTGGTCACCCCGTCCTCCGCCGTCGACGCGACTCCCATGGTGCCGTCCGCGTACTGCCACTGCGCGATCGACCGCGTTTCGTTGAGGGAGCCGAACCATCGGTTCTCGTGCGAGCAGTCGATCGCCGCGAGCGCCCACTCCGCGCGCGCGCCGTCCACGAAGAGGTCACAGAGGTCGAAGAGGTGGGAGCCGGCGTCGAAGAGGTTCACCTCGGACCACTCTACGCGTTCGAGCTCGCCGATCTCCCCGTCGTCGAGGAGTTCCTTCGCCCGCAGCACCGGTTCGGCGACCCGGCGCTGGTGGTCGATCGTCAGCTGAACGTCCTCGCGGTCGCAGACCTCCACCATACGTTTGCAGTCGTCCCACGCCGTCGCCATGGGCTTCTCGCAGTGAACCGCGTCGACCGACCGCGCGGACGCGCTGTCGACGACGAGGCCGGCGTGGATCGCCGGGGGTACACAGATACTCACGATGTCTGGCTCGGCCTCCTCGAGCATTGTCTCGTGGTCCTCGTAGACGGCGTCGTCGTCGAGCCCGTGGTGTTCCGCGAACGCTTCGGCGTTTTCCGGAACGATGTCCGCGCAGGCGACGAGCGAACACGAGTCGAGGCGCTGATACCCGGACGCGTGGCGGTACGCCATCGCGTAGCCGTCTCGATCACGCGTCTCGGGGTCCTCTCCAGTACCGATTATCGCGACACGGTATGTCATTATAGCCTTCACAGAGGGCAAAAGGAAGAGTATACGTCTGCTAACGGGATCGGCGGTCGCCGGATCGGTCGGACTGTCGGACGACCCAGACGAAGCACAGAGCGTGTCGCCCGGAGCGCAGAGCGTGCCGGTCGGACCGCAGAGCGTGCCGGTCTGGAACGGAGTTATCAGGTCAGTCGAGCCGTCGATCGGCGATGAAACGGTTATGAACTGGTTTATTGCGTATCTGTATTGTTAGAATACGTTAACTTCATTATATCTAAGACAGTACGTCGCGTGAGCAGAAATATGAGCGCGGGAAATTCGGGGTCACTTAGCGGGGAACAGCTCGGGTCCGATCCCGAAACATCGACCGACGACGTATCGAATCTGGATGAGATCGGGAAAACGTCTCGGTCGAACGGGTCGTCCCTCGATAAGGGGGAGATCTTCGATCTTCTGAAGAACAGCCGCCGGCGTAGCATCATTCAGTACCTCCGCGCGCACGACGGCTACGCGGAGCTCAACGAAGTCGCCGAACACATCGCAGCGGACGAGAACGATATCACGGTCCGGGAGCTCTCGTCCGATCAGCGGAAGCGAGTGTACATCGGCCTCTACCAGTGTCACCTCCCGAAGATGGACACGCTGGGAGTCGTCGAGTACGACAAGAACCGCGGGACGATCGAACTGCAGGACTCGGTGTCCCAGCTGTTAAAGTACATGGACCCTGTCGACGGGGACGGAAACGAGGAAGCGGCCCCCGACCGGGAGTGGCTCGCGCCCGCGATCGCCGCCGCCGTCGTCGCTGTCGTCGGACTCGGGACGCTCGGGATCGGCGCGCTCTCGGCCGTGCCGGCGGCCGGTTGGACGCTGCTGTGCGTCGTCGGAATCATCGCGATCGTCGGCGTTCAGTACTTGGACTGACCGCGGTCTCAGTCACTTACCAGTCGCTCGAGAAACGTGTACTCCCCGCGTTTAACGAACGTCTCGTAGTACTGGAACGCCGCAAGCAACATGACGGACCCGGCAAATAGCAGGCTCGGAAGCGCCGAGAACATCGTGAGGAGCTGGGCGACGCCGATCGCCACGCCAACCAGCGCGAGCGCGCCGTAGTAGACCGGCCACTGGCGGTCCGGCTCGGTGTCTTCGTTTAGAACGCGAGCGACGTCGTCGACTCGGTCGGTGAGCGTGACGGTCTTGTCGTCGCCGTCGTACTGCACCAGCCCGACCTGTTCCAGCTTCGGAATGTGAGTCTGGTACAGCGAGATGTAGAACCGCTTGACGACATCGCTGTCGACCGTCTCGTCTGTCTCGTCCGTCTCTTCCGTCGCCGTGTCGCGGGCCAGGGAACGGAGGTCCGCACGCCCGCCGCGCCGATGCAGGTGATACAGGATCTGTCGGCGCCGTGAGCTGCTCAATACCTCGAACACTTCGTCTTTGGTGAGTTCCTCCGTCGAGTTCATAGGGTAGTCTCGTGACCGGACAGCAACTTTCGCCCCCTTCTCTCGACGGGGACGGGCGGATAGCAGACACATGACGCCTCACTCAGTTTGTTATCACGTCCATATCGGGAGCGAAGAAATCGCTAGTCACTGCACAACTGGTTGATTTTCTCGACACTCTCGTTCACACGTCTATAACGAAAGGCTTGTAGAGTCACAGTTACGGCATGACAGACCCGCTTTTCGAACTGACTAGCTTTCAGCGAGACCTTCTCTACGTGGTCGTCGGGGAAACAGACCCCTCGGGACAAGAGATTAAGACCGAGCTCGAGACGGTGATGGACGAGATCACCCACGGACGGCTGTATCCGAACCTCGACACGCTGGTGAAGAAGGGATACGTCGAAAAGGGGGAGATCGACCGTCGGACCAACTTCTATCAGGTAACCGAGGAGGGGTTCGAGGCGCTCCAGGCACGGCGAAAATGGGAGGACCGCTACGTGGAGTTATGAACGCACCATCAACCGTGCGACCGGGTGATGGGGCGTATAACGAACCGCGCTGCCGACGGCTGTACAGTCAGCCGCTTCGCGTTGCGTTCGGGCCTCGCACGCGAGGACACTCTCACACCATCATGATCATAGCCAACGCCAGAGACGCCGAGAAACGCCGACGGCAGTTCCGGACCCGGCGGGCCGGGGCGACCACGGCACGACACGGGGGGAGGATCTGACGATGTACGACGGACAGAGCGTCGGGGTCGTCGTTCCGGCGTACAACGAGAGCGGCCGCATCGGCGAGGTGATCGAGACGATGCCCGGATACGTCGACCGGATCTACGCGGTCGACGACGCGTCGACCGACGAGACGTGGGCGGAGATGCGCGACTGCGCCCGCCGGATCAACAGTCGGGCCGCCCAGTCGTCGCCCGAGCGCGGTGCCGGCCCATCGCGCGTCGTCACGATCCAACACGAACGGAACCGCGGCGCCGGAGCGGCGGTCAAGACTGGGTACTCGCGCGCACTCGACGACGGGGTCGATGTCATCGCCGTGATGGACGGCGACGGACAGATGGATCCCGCTCACCTCGAACGGATCGTCGACCCCGTCGCCGCGGGCGAAGTGACGTACGCGAAGGGGAACCGACTCAGCTCCCGGCGGGATTACGAGCGGATGTCGCGCTGGCGGCTGTTCGGGAATATCCTGTTGACTTTCCTCACACGCATCTCCAGCGGGTACTGGGAGGTCACCGATCCGCAGAACGGCTTCACGGCGATCTCGAACGACGGGCTCCGGCAGGTTCGGTTCGAGCGTCTCTGCGACGACTACGGCTTCCTTAACCATCTCCTGTTCGCGCTCAACCTCGACCGGAGAGAGATCGCCGACATCTCCCATCCCTCGGTGTACGGCGACGAAACGAGCACCATCCGGTACGCGACGTTCGTGCCCCGGCTCTCGACGCTTCTAGCGAAGAACTTCGTCGAACGCATCGGGCGATCGTACGTCCTCCGGCGGTTCCACCCGCTGGTCGTCTGCTACGCGCTGGGTGCGATGGTCACGCTCACCGGAATCTTCGGCGGGGTCTACACACTCGCGTCGCCGGGCGTCGACGCGTTCCTCGGCGGCATGCTGTCTGTCTCCGTGGGGGCTCTCGGCGGGCTGCTGTTGACCCTCGGAATGTGGTTCGACGTGTCGGAGAACGACGGTCTCGTCCGGTTTATCCCCGAGCCACTGAAGCCGGGGCCGGAGGTGGACGCCGACCGAGAGGTCACGAGGAGCCAACGGTTCCCCGTCTTCCAGGACGGCGGTGAAGTGACCCAGCCGAGGGAGGGTGAGGCCGAATGACCGAGATCGTCTTCGTCCTCGGGACGCGACCCGAGATCATCAAGCTCGCTCCCGTCATACAGGCGTGCGAGCGGCGGGGAATCGAGTACGTGATCGTCCACACCGGACAGCACTACTCGGACAACCTCGACTCGGTGTTCTTCGACCAGCTCGACCTGCCGGACCCGGATTACGACTTGGCCGTCGGATCCAAGTCCCACGGGAAACAGACCGCGGAGATGCTCGTCGGGGTCGAGCGCGCGATCGAGGAGACCACGCCGGAAATCGTGTTGGTTCAGGGAGACACCAACAGCGTGCTCGCCGGCGCGCTCGCCGCCAGCAAGATGGACACCGAACTCGGTCACGTCGAGGCGGGGCTCCGGAGCTTCGACCGGAGGATGCCCGAGGAGACCAACCGGGTACTTGCCGACCACGTCGCGGACTACCACTTCGCGCCGACCGAGCGGAGCGAGGACTACCTCCTCCGCGAGGGAATCTCGGCGTTCCGGATCACCGTCACGGGGAACACCGTGGTCGACGCCATAGACCGGAACCTCAGTATCGCCCGCGAGAAGAGCACGGTCCTCGCGGACCTGGGTCTCGACGGCTCGCGATACTTCCTGTTGACGGCCCACAGAGCGGAGAACGTCGACGACGAGGAGCGATTTATAAACCTCCTCGAGGGCGCCCAGCGGGCCGGGGACGCTCACGACGCCGACGTGATCTATCCGATGCACCCCCGCTCTCGGAGCCGCGTCGAGGAGTTCGGTATCGACCTTCCGCCGCGCGTCCGGGCGGTAGAGCCGCTGGAGTATCTCGACTTCCTGCAGGCGACGGCGTCCGCCGAGCTCGTCTTGACCGACTCCGGCGGGGTCCAAGAGGAGGCCTGCGTCCTCGGTGTCCCCTGCGTGACGATGCGGGACAACACCGAACGCCCCGAGACGGTCGACGCCGGGGCGAACCGACTCAGCTCCTGTAACCCGGCGCGGATCGAACAGAGCGTCGCGGAGATGCTCGGCGCGAGCGACTGGAAGAACCCGTTCGGCGACGGCGACGCCGCCGAGCGCATCCTGGAGGCGCTTCCGCTAAAGACTCGCCCCACGGAGGTGTCGCAGTGAGTACCGTCTGCGTCCACGGACTGGGATACATCGGGCTGCCGACCGCCGCGATGCTCGCCAACTCCGGCCACGATGTGCGCGGCTACGACGTCGATAGCGACCTCATTGCGTCCCTTCGCGAGGGCGACGTGAGCCTGAGCGAACCGGGACTCGCGGAGTTCGTCGGGAAAGCGCTCGACGACGGCCGGCTGACGGTCGTCGACGAGGTGGTGCCCGCGGAGTACCACCTCGTCTGCGTCCCGACGCCGTTCGACGAGGACGTACGGCGGGCCGACCTGGAGTACGTCCGGGCCGCGTCGAGGGGCGTCCGCCCCGTCCTCCGCGAGGGGGACACGGTCATCCTCGAATCGACGGTCCCGCCCGGGGCGACCCACTCGGAGATGCGGCCGATCTTAGAGGAGTCGGGACTGAGCGCGGACGGGGAGTTCGGACTGGCACACTGCCCGGAGACAGTCCTGCCCGGCAACATCATCGCGGAACTCCGAGCGAACGACCGCATCGTCGGCGGGGTGACCGCCGAAGCAACGGCCGCGTCGGTGGCGCTGTACGAGTCGTTCGTCGACGGGACGATCCGCTCGACTGCCGGGCCGACGACCGCCGAGTTCGTCAAGCTCATTCAGAACACGGCCCGAGACGTGAACATCGGGCTGGCGAACGAGATCGCCCGGCTCGCCCACGATTACGGAATCGACTCTCGCGAGGCGATCGAGATGGCGAACGCCCACCCGCGAGTGGACATCCTCCGGCCCGGCCCGGGCGTCGGCGGGCACTGCCTCCCGATCGATCCGTGGTTCCTGGGTGAGGACTCCGACAACCTCGACCTGATCGCGGCCGCGCGGCGGGTGAACGACGGGATGGTCGGGTTCGTCGTCGAGCTCCTCCGCGAGCTCGTGCCCGAACTGCGGGGGACGCGGATCGCCGTCCTCGGCGCGGCTTATAAGGGGAACGTCGACGACACCCGGATGAGTCCGGGGCTCGCGCTCGCGCGGGAGCTACAGCACGGTTCGGAGACGATAGCGCCCGCCACCGACGGCGGCGTGTCCGACGCGACGAGCGTCGCCGTCCACGACCCGCACGTCGAAGACGCGACGCTGGATCTCAAGGACCTCGACGACGCGACGCGGGACGCCCACGCCGTCGTCGTCGTCACCGACCACGACGAGTTCGCTGACCTCGACCCCGCCGAACTGGCCGAGCGGATGGCGGAGCCGAACGTCGTCGACGCGACGGGGATCCTCGATCTGGGGCAGTGGCGGGACGCCGGCTTCTCCGTCCGGCGCGTCTGAGCGGGCTCCGGCGTTCGATTTTCCCGGAGGTGAACTACGTCTCGGATTCGGCGGTGAAGGTGTCCAGTCGCCACGTGAAGATGGCCCGCAGCACCACGACGAGGCTGTTGCGCTCGCCGGTCCCCCAGACGCCCGTCTCGTGGATGCCTCTCGTCCCGTCTCGGTCGGCGATGACGCTCACGAGGGCGGTTCGCTTGTCGGTGATGAGCAGGCTTCCCGCTCCCTCATCGCTCCACGCCCACAGCGTCTCGAATAGCTCGGCCGAGGGGATCCGCTCTTGAATCTCGGCCTGAACGGACTCGGAAACGCCCGCGAGATAGATGTCGACGCCGCGCTCTTCGGCCGCCGCGAGGTGGTCGAGGTGGTCGTCGGTGAGGAGTTCGTCGACGGTCATGTAGATGAGTTCGTCCTCAGCGTCGTCGACGAACTCGAGGATTCGACTGGCGACGGCCTCGTGACCCGTGACCGTCCACACCGCGAACTCGTCAGGCCGCGGATCGGCGGGCTCGAGCTGCTCGAACAGTTCGCTCAACTCCGTGATGGTGTTCTCGTGTTGGAGATCGAGTTTCCGGAGGGCGCTCTCCCGTGACACCGCCGTGAACTTCTTGGGCGACGCGTGTTGGACATCGACCAGTCCCGCCTCGCTGAGGGCGTCGACCGCGTCGTAGACCCGGGTGCGGGGGACGTCGCCGATCTCTGCGACGTCCTTTGCCGTGCCGGTCTTGAGTCGAAGGAGAGAGACGAACGTGTAGGCTTCGTACTCCGTGAAGCCGAACTTCTTGAGCAGATCGGCGCACTCGTACTCTAGTTGTTCGGTTGACTTTTCCGCCATACATCCATATACGTGACACCACCGGAAAAAGGGGACCGGTAGTCCACGTTCGCTGTTTCCCGGGAATTCGTGCCGGGACGGGCCTCCCACACCTGACGATTCACACCCCGTACTGAACGCAGTTCCTCCGATCCCCGAGGGTGAAGGGCCACTCTCCGGCAGACGGCTCCCGCCGACTTCCAACAAAGCTATGTTTATCAGTATTCAATCGCGGACACGGTGGAACGGTACATGAGCCAAACCCAAAGTCCCTCCAATTGGATCGAAGGGGCGCCGCTATGAGCGACGAGTACCTCGTCAGCAGGCGATACGACTGGAACGACGTGTCTCCCGTAATCGGCGTGGTCGAGGCGTTGAGCGACGCCGACGACACCGAGCCGGACGCGGTTCCGACCCTCGCCGAAACAATCGACCCGGAATCGCTCAACGGTCTCTGTGTGAACGAATCGACCCAGAGTCCGGTCATGGTCTCGTTCGTACACGCCGGGTACGCCGTGACCGTTCGCAGCGACGGGTTCGTCGGCGTCGACACCGCGTGACTACGCCTTCCGATGGCGCGGTCAAGTCGGTCCAGAAGGGAGCGCCCGTCGACCCGTGAATTGGACGGTTAATGTGGGGGGATCCATCACGAGGCGACGGACACGTCTGAACACCCCCGCCACCGTCTTCGTTATCAACCGGATACCACGCCCGCGAGGGCCGGCTACCGCGATGAGCCGACTACGCCCCGACTAACGATATCCGTCGCATGCCTTCGTGAACCGTGCGACGCGACCCGGCACACGCCATCGAGACCGTTCGGTCGATCGCCGCGGTCGGTCGGTCGATCGTCGTGCTCGGTCGCGAAAGCGAACTGTCGTTTCTGGCGGGGAGCATCGCCTTCTTCGCGTTCTTCTCGGTCGTTCCGGCCCTCGTCTTAGCGGTCGCGATCGGCTCTGCGGTCGGCGGCGAGCGGTTCGCCGCGAGCGTGCTCGCGCTGTTCGAGTCCTACCTCTCGGCGGAGGGAACGGCGGTCGTCAGCGCGGCGCTCACCGACCAGTCAGGTATCGCGGGCGCAACGGCGATCGGGACCCTCGCGCTCGCCTGGAGCGCGCTCAAGGTGTTCCGGGCGATCGACCTGGCGTTCGACCGGATATACGGCTCGGAGACGACGACGCCGCTGGGGAGACAGCTCCTCAACGCGATAGCGGTAATGACGACCATCGGAATCGGAATCGTCCTTCTCGTGGGCGCGCAGTTGGTCCTCGGACTCCCGGTCGTCGAGCGGTTCGTCCCGTCCAGAGCGGTCGGCGTCGCGGTGCTTTTCGGCGGGCTCTTGGTCGCGTTACTGCCGGTGTACTACGTCTTACCGCCCCGACGCGTGTCGTTTCGAGAGATTCTCCCCGGAACCGTCACCGCCGTTATCGGACTGGTCGTCTTAGAGACCGCGTTTCACCTGTACTCGACGGTCGCCGGCCAATACCGGGCGTACGGCTTCCTCGGGATCGTGTTGCTGTTCCTGCTGTGGCTTTACTTCGGCGCGCTCGCGCTCCTGTTCGGGGCCGTCGTCAACGCCGTCATCGAGTGAGTCGCCCGTCGAAAAAACGCCGCGAGACGCCCGCCGCCGTCAGCGACAGGACGCGATCGGGAAGTAGTACCCGGACTCGGCCGTGATCCACTCCGTCAGTTTGCTGTCGTCGTCGGGGTCCTCCGGATGGAGCGTACACTCGTCGGGGTCGTCGTCGTACCGAACGATCGTCGCCCGGATCGGCGGTTCTTGGTGGTCGGGCTCCCCAGTCGGGATCATCTGTGTCCGTGAGTGCGACTCGGGTGGTCATCGTAATGCAACTCGTAACGCGGGGGTAGCTCAGCCATCGACCGGTTCCTCGGCGTCTTCGACCGCGTCGGCCGTGTCGCTCGGGTCAGCCGCGTCGGTCGTGGCCCCCTTGTCGAGCCAATCCTCGGCGCGGTCGCGGTCCTTGGGGTAGCCCACGTCGATCCGCCAGCCGTCCAGCTGGACGGCGTCGATGGTGCGCCCGGACTGGATGAGAAGATCGATCGCGTCGGGAAGCTCGTACTCGCCGCGGTCGGAGGGCTGGACGAGGTGACACGCGTGGAAGATGGACGGCGTGAACGTGTAGAAGCCGGTCATCACGAGGTTGCTCGGCGGGTCGTCGGGCTTCTCGACGACCTCGGTGACCTCGCCGTACTCGTTGGTGTCGAGGACGCCGTAGCGGGACGCTTCCTCGTAGGGGACCTCTTCGACGAGGAACGCGGCGTCGGCGCGGTCCTCTCGCTGGCGGTTGGTGACATCGCCGAGGTTGCCCCGAAACACGTTGTCGCCGAGCATCAGCATGAAGTCGCCGTCGATGTGCGGCTCCGCCTGGAGAATCGCGTGGGCCAAGCCGAGCTGCTCGCGCTGGTGCGCGTAGGTGATCGGGACGCCGTCGTACTCATCGCCGTAGCGGTCGATGATCTGCTCGGCTTTGTAGCCGACGACGACGACGAGTTCGGTCGCGCCGGCCCCGATCAGGTTGTTGAAGACGTCTTCGATAAGGGGCGTTCCGTTGACCTCGACGAGCACTTTCGGCTTGTCATCCGTGAGCGGTCGGAGGCGCGTGCCCTTCCCCGCCGCGAGTACAACTGCTTGCATGGGTCGTTGATTGGATCGCCGAGTCAAGGGTATACGCCGCCTAACGCGTGTCGAGCCGATCGCGGGGCCACGTTCGGGTGGTCGCGTTTACAAACTCACGCGTCTGCGTCCGGGGTCGAGAGGAGCCCCGTGGACATCAGCCGGCGGGTGATGGCGACGACCCCGTTGTCGAACCCGCGCCCGAACACCGCCTGCTCGTGGTCCTGACCGTCTCCCGAGCCCTCGTGGAACGAGCTCACGAGAATCGTGTTGCGGTCGACGAGGAGGAGCCGCCCGATTACCGTCTCGTCGTCGAATTCGGCCGAGGCGCTCAGCCACTCCAGTCCCGAGACGAACACCTTCGTGTCGGGGAGATCGCTTTCGATGCGCTCCTGTATCGACTCGTTTGTGGTCCCGATCACGACGTTGACTCCCCGACTCCCGGCGGCCTGAAGTCGGTCCCGCAGATCGGACGTGTACGTCGACTCGTCGCCGATCACGAGGACGACCTCGCGGTCCGACTCGTCGATCAGCTGCGATGTCCGACTCGCTATCGCCGGCTCTCCGGACAGCGCCCACACCTCGTGGGTGACCTCCGTCTCGTCGGTCGGCACCGCGGGCTCGACCTCTCGGAGCGTCGTCCGGAGCGAATCGACTCGGTCCTCGTACTCGCGCCGAAGCGTCTCGGCCGCCTCGTCGATGGAGACGGCGCGGAACCGCTGCGGGTTCGCGTGCTGGATCTCGACTAACCCCTTCGTTTCAAGGACTCGGACCGCGTCGTAGACCCGCGTACGGGGAACCTCGGAGATCTCGCTGATCTCCTTTGCGGTCCCCTCCGGGAGTCGAGTGAGCGCGACGAACGCCTTGGCCTCGTACTCTTTGAGCCCGAGCTCCTGAAGCAACTCGATCGCTTGTTCGTGATTCGATAGATCATTCATGGGTCCCAACCATTTTGCTACTGACAGTTCCGTAGCTACTGCGCCTTTAACCCCCAACGTGAAAGTTACTTCCCCTTTTCTACTCCGTTGACGCCGATCCGTATACGCGATTCCAGCCGAAGCGACTGCTATCGCGGAGGCGTGCGCTCCGAAACGACGCACCTGAGAAGGGAGTATCCGACACCCGATCGAGAGCCGTAGTCGGCTCGGCGATCGGATCGAGTTCCGATCCGGTCGTAGTTCACTCACATAATCACAATAAGAATATATCCCGGGGTCACGAAGAGGTGGATGGCATGCGGGACTAAAGAGGGTCCCAACCACTCTGCGCCCACATGCCAAGCTACCCTTTGGGTAGTTTTCGACCGACACGACGACCTTTCAGATGATTTCCAACAACTCGGACGACACGCGGTCAACCGCCGTCGACCAGCTCGAAGCGTTCGGCCTGAGCGCCTACGCGGCCAGGACGTTCGTCGCGCTGGCCAGTCTCGGTGAGGGAACGGCGAAAGACGTGAGCGCGCTGGCGGAGGTCCCCCGCACACGCGTCTACGACGCGACCGCCGAACTCCGAAAGCTCGGCCTCGTCGACGTCCAGCAGTCCACCCCCAAGCGGTTCACCGCGGTGTCGGCGGAGACCACCGGTCGGCGGTTCCGCAGGGAGTACACGCGGCGGGCGGACGCGCTGACGGAGGCGCTCGGCGAGATGGAGCCGGTGACACCGAACGCGGAACAACGCGGCGTCTGGACGGTCACGGGGCGAGAGATGGTGTCGGACCGGGTCGTCGAGTTCGTCGACGACGCGAGCGACGCCGTCGTGCTCGTGACCCTCGACGCCCTCTTGACCGACGACGTCGTGGACGCGCTCCAGAGCGCCGCCGACCGCGACGTCGCAGTCCACGTGTCCGGGATGGACTTCTCAGCGACCGACTCGGACGACGATCGCCTGCCGGACGGGTGCGGACTCGACTCTCCCCGGGCGTGGAGCGGAGTTCCCGCCGGGCGACTCCTGATGGTCGACCGTCGTCGGACGCTCGCGAGCGTCCTCGTGGACGGGGAGGATGAACACCCGTCGGGCGCGCGCGACGAGACGGCAATCTGGGGCGCCGGCGAGAACAACAGCCTCGTGGTCGTTCTGAAGGCGATGTTCGGGTGGCTCAACGGCAACATCGTGTAGCGAACCAAGCTGTTACCCGTATCCTCACAAACCTTCTTTAGCGTCGGTGATATAGTACGTCTATGATGAAGCGCATAGATATCACTCGGAGACACGTCGGACGAGACGTCGCCCCGTCTCAGGGTGTCGGAAGACAATGACATTCGATAACGCGAGCCCGACGGAAGGCACAGAGACTGGAGACTCGTCGGAGACCGTTCAGACCGCGTGGGACGGTTCGAACGCCCCGAGTACGGCCGTCATCGAGGCGGTCGCGGCCGCGAAGGGACAAGATGCGATAGAGATGCCTCCCCTGTACGACGCGTTCGACGTCGATGCCCTGGATAATCTCCTGACCTCCGGTGGGACGGCGGTGGAGGGGAACATCGCGGTCTCGTTCAGGTACAACGGGACCTACATCTGGGTCGACAGCGGTGGCATGATCGAGGTCGACCCGGACGAGGCGCAGTCCGAGTAAGTCCAGGCGGGGCTTCCGAACGCGTCCCGAGACCCTGTGACCTCAGAAGACAGCCGTGACTTGAAGGTAGACGACGTACCCGAACACCGCGAAACAGACCGCGACGAGCGCCCGAATCGGGAGCCACCAGCGTTCCCCGCTCTTGGTCGGTGCGTACAGCTGCATGGCCGACAGGAGGCCGATAAAGGAGACGACGAAGAAGTTCTGCGGGGTGAACGCGCGGATCGCGACCAACACGCCGAGCGACGCGAGCAGCCACGCGATCAGCGTCACGAGGAACCCGGCGCGGTGTTCGGAACCCATTGAGCGAGGTACCACCTCGATACGGGTTGTTATATCAGTGCTAACCGGCGGGTCGTGACGGCCGCGCCAGAACGCGTACCGGCCCAGACGGGAACTGCGACGACCGGTCGCGAAGCCGAGGTCGTGAAGCCGACGCGGGCCACAGCGCGAGCGAAACGCGGCCCACGGCGTGATCGAAGCGCGGTCCGGCGCCGAGCGGCAGCTCGTTATCACGGGTATTACTACACGGACGAGGTTACTGTGTCGAGATAGGTACCGTCCGTGGGCATTCTCGTCTGTGACCCCGTGGGCTGCCGGATCTCGATACGATATGTACGACGACACCGAGACGACGTGGACAAAGTGGCTGGCAGCCGTCGGGACCGCCTGTCTGTTGGGGACGGTCTGGATCCTCCTCCGGGTCCCGCCCGCGACCGGCTACGAGATCTCGATATACCGCGCGTACCCGACGCTTTTCTGGGTGTTGCTCGTCGCGACGATGTTCATCGGCCAGCTCGTCGTGCTGCTGGCCGGGACTGCCGACGACCGTGGTGCCGCGGATCTGCTCCCCGGCGCGGCACTCGTCGTCGTGCCGGGATTCCTCTTGGTGTTGCTTCCGTACGTCCGCGGCTACCCGGTGTACGGCCGGGGTGACGTGTTGACACACGTCGGCCTGTTACGGGACCTCCCCGAATTCGGGATCGCCGTGAACATCTACCCGCCGACTCACATCCTCACGCAGGTGCTGGCGGCCGCGACCGGGCTGCCGGAGATCGGTACGATCAATCTCCTGCAGCCCGTGTTCCTGGCCGTCTTCCTCGGCTCGATGGCGCTTCTGGTCGGCCACCTGTTCGACGACGCCCGGCGACGAGCGTTCTGTCTGCCCCTCGTACTGATTCCGATCGGCGGCTCGGCCCACGTGACGGTTGTTCCGTTCATCCTGAGCGTCCTCCTCGCTCCCTTCCTCCTGTATCTCCTCGTCAAAGAGCAGGGGTCACACGCGGTCCCCGTCCGCGCGCTGGTGTTGATAGCGCTCGTCGGCGTCGTGGTGTACCACCCGCTGACGGCCGTCTTCGCGCTGGTCGCTCTCGCGACGTACAGCGTCTTCAACGGGCTTCCGGGAGTGCGGGCACACTGGAGCGGTCTCCCGAACATCACCTCACTGGCGACCGTGCTGTTCGTCGCCTGGTACGTGAAGTACGCCGGGATCGTCATCCGCTTCCGAAACGTCGTTGATGACTTGCTGGGCCCGGCCGGTGGCTCCTCTCCCCTGCAGTCCACCACCGAGACCGTCGAGCGCACGTCGCCCGATCTGGCCGACCTGCTCACCGTCATTCTCATCAGGTACGGTACCGACGTGCTGATCTTCGGACTGGCGTCGGTGTTTCTCGCCATCGCGGTCGCGATGTGGTACTACCGGAACGAGCGGCCCGCCGTCTTCACGCTCGCGTACGGGAGTACGATGATTTTGTTCGGTTTTATGGCGGCCCTCTTCTTGACGAACGACCTCATCGCCGGGTTCGGTCGGCCGCTCCTGTTCGGGAAACTGTTCGCGCTGCCGTTCGTCGGGGCGCTGTTCCACCTCGTCTGGCAACGGTCGGACACCATCGAGGTGCGCACCGTCGTCAGCGTCGCGTTCGCCGGGCTGTTGCTGGTGACGGTCCTGCTGCCCATGTTCGGAATGTTCACGTCTCCGATCGTGTTCGACAGGAATCCCCAGGTCACCGAGATGGAACTTGACGGGACGGAGTGGCTGTTCGAGAACCGAGACCCGGAGCATCTCATCGATGAGCAGGGCATCAAACAGTACCGGTTTTACCACCGGTACTACGGGGTGAACCAGCCGAACGAAACGATTCGCTGGGGCGGTGCGTCGCCGCCGGACCACTACAACTACACCGTCAACGAGCGGCTCGGACAGAGCTACGACGACGACAGATACCTGCTGTTGCCGAGGCTCGGTCGGATCACGTATCCGGAACGGTTCCCGGACTACCGCGAGCAGTGGCGGTTCGTCCCGGAGGACTTCGAGCGGCTCGAAGTCGACCGGTCAGTCAACCGCGTGTACGACAACGGGGAAGTGAACGTGTACCTGATCGAGTCCGAACCGACGCCCGAGGAGGCCGATGACGAGACCGCCGAACCGGCGCTCGGCGAAGCCGACGGCGACCCCGCCGCTCGGCTCCGAGACGATCCGAAATGATTCCCTATTAACGGCGCCTTAACGGCGCCTTAACAGCTCCTCTGAGAGGACTGTTCACCCGCGTAACCGTCCCTTTTGGCTGGAATCGGCGTTCGTCGGTCCAGTTGGTCAGTTGAACAGTCATCAGACGATGAACATATAATAAACGATACATTTATAGCGGTTAGTAGGTGATTACCAGTTGCAATGGCACACAAGCTGGCACACAACGGCGGTAGCGACCGCTCCGCGGCTGCAGCGGATAGTGACGGAAAGCGGGAACTTAACCGGCGGCAGTACATCAAGCTGGGCTCCGCGACAGCGGCGACGCTCTTGATCGGCGGCGCGTCGGCCGGCGGTTCGATGGGCGCGACGACGGACACCGGCGACCTCTTCTGGACCGACTTCAGCGAGGGATCGCTGTGACGGTTCTGAACGTCCAGGATTTCGGCGCGGTCGGAGACGGGACGACCGACGACACCGCCGCGATCCAAGACGCGATCGATGCGGCAGGCGACGGCGACGAGGTGTACGTCCCCGCGACCGGAAGCTCCTACATCGTCGCGGGCTGGGAGCGGATCATCGACGTCGGGCCGTCTGAGGACAATGTCCGGCTCTACGGCGACGGAGAGGGGAGTCGGATCGAGTACGGCGGCGGCAACGGCGGACGAAACGTGTTCATGATCAGCGTCGATCCCGGTGACGACGGCCTCAACGGGTTCGTGCTGGAGGACCTCACGCTCGACGGCGGACTCGGAAGCGTCGAGGGGGACCCGAACGTCGCCGCGGGCGTTCAAGTGCACGGCCCCGGCGCGGGCGCTGAGGGCAACGTCGACATCGCGATCCGCGACGTGCGGGCGACGAACTGTTACGGAAACGGGATCGACGTTCGTTCCGCGGGGACGACCGTCACGAACTGCACGGCCGAGAACAACCGGCAACACGGGTTCGGGATGCACACCGGCGGCGACCCGTTCCAGGATCCGCCGGTCCGGTTCGAGCGGTGCCGCTCCTACGGGAACGCGTTCGGCGGGGGATACTACGGCATAGACCTGTCGGGCGGAAAGGGCGTGGCCGAAGACTGCGTGGTCCACGACAACGAGGGCGCGGGCGCGATCAAGTGCTCGGAGGGGGCCGACCGGATGGTGTACCGCCGCTGCCGGCTGACGAGCAACGAGGGACTCATCTTTCAGAACACGGGCGGACGGGGGACGACCGTCGTCTTCGACCAGATCGTCGCCGAGAACAACGCGAGCTGTATGCGGCTGACGGAGGACGGCAGCTACCGGATTCCGGCGGGCTCCGAGCTGCTGCTTGCCGACAACGGACCGGACGTTCGCGGTGGGGTCTTCCTCACCGACGACGCGGTGTTGGAGGCCGGCGACGCGACGCTCTGGATCAACGGGCAGACCGGGGGCGCCGGCATTAACGCCAGTTCCAGCGGAGCCGGGAGCCGCGTCGGGACGTACTACCACGCGAACAACGAGGACGGAGCGATCTCGAACGATCAGAACATCTCGTTCGGGACGATGGCGACCGACCTGAAGACCGACCTCGACGGCGTGCCGACCGCCGACCAGGTCGGCGCGTGGACCGATGGCGGCACCGACACCGGCGGAACCGACGAGACGACCGACGAGTCGGCGTTCAAGGCGTGGACACCCCGCTGGGACGCCGACGCGAGCGACTGGGGCGTCGTCGCGGGCGACGAGTACGAGGGCGGGCACGCGCTGCTGTACGATCACGACGGGACGAGTCCAGCTCGACGGGCGATCTCCTGGGACGCCGCCGGAACCCCCTCGGATGTCGAGGTCCTGGATAAGGTTCGGGTCCCCACCTTCGAAGCCGACGGCGACCTCGGGTACCACGCGCGAGTGCACCTCCGGTCGTCGTACGACGGCGGGGAGGAGCTCGGCTACTGGCTCGAACTGGAGGACGCCGAGGACACGTTCCGGCTGGCCAAGTACTCCGCCGACGGGATGGCGACAATGGCCCGGTTCGGAGCGCCCGCCGCGGGCGCGTTCTTCTACCGGCGGTTCCGCGCTGAGGGGGACCGTCTGCGAGTGAAGGTGTGGGAGGCGACCGAGCCCGAACCCGACGCGTGGGACGCCGACGTTACCGACGCGGATCACGCCGATGGGTGGGTCGGCCTCGGTTCCTACGACCCGGGCGCGTTCCAGACCGACGTGCTCGGCGTCGCGACCGACGGCGGAACGGTCCAACTCGAGACCGGCGGGTCGAGCACCGACGAGCCGGCCCCCGACGTCGACCCCGAGGTCGTCTCGTTGGAGGCCCGGGACCTGACGGCCGACGCCGCGACGCTCGCCGGCGACCTCCGCGATCTCGGCAGTTCCGACGAGGTCCGCGCGCGGTTCGAACTACGCGTCGCGGGCACGGACGCCTGGACGACCGTGGGCGGCGAGACGCTGGGGTCGCCGTCGGAGTTCACGCACATCGTGTCTGGGCTCGACGCGGACACCGCCTACGAGTTCCGCGCCGTCGTCGACGGGGACAACACGACCGTTTCCGGAGAGGCGGCCTCGTTCTCGACACTCGCCCAGGCGGTCGGGAACGACGCGCCGACGATCAGCCAGTTCGACGTTACCGACCGGAGCGGGAAGACGTGGACGCGATTCGATGTCGACTGGGCGGTGACCGATGCCGACGGCGACCTCGACGCGGTCGTCTCGACGCTCGAACGCAACGGCCGAACGGTCGCCGCGGAGAGCACGACCGTGTCGGGCGAGTCGGCGAGCTACACCCACGTACTCCGCGTGCGTGGGAAGGTCGATTCCGTCCACCTCTGCGTGAACGACACGTCGAACGCGACGGCGACGGACGAACACCAGATCTAGATCGGTCGACAGAGCGCCTGATGGCCCGCGGCGTCGAACCCGCGGTCCGGGCGTTTGGATCTCCCTAACTATTCATCGCTGGCCCCAAACAGTAGTTAATGATCAGTCGCCGTCGAGCCCTCTCTCTGCTGAGCCTCTCAGCCGTGGCGCTGGCGGGCTGTAACACGAGAGACGGACCAGTGGACGAGCGCCCGTCGGAGCCACCCGAGCCGGGCGCGGGGGAGGTCCCCGAGGACGCAGTCCTAGACATCCGCGACTTCGGGGCCGTCGTCGACGGGACGACCGACGACACGCAGGCGGTCCGGGACGCGATCGGCGCCGTCGGCGAGGGCGGCACCGTCTACTTCCCGGCGGGGACGACGCTCGTGTCGGCAGACGACAAGACGGAGGAAAAGGCAAAGGCGATCAAGGTCCGCGGCGACGACCTCCCGGACGACGTGACTTTCCGCGGTGACGGCGAGGAGTCTGTGGTCCGGCTCGCCGGCGGCCACGTGGACAACCACGGGCTGTTCTCCTGGAAGCCGGAGGGCGGAATCGTCGGACACGTCATCCGCGATCTGACGGTCGACGGCAACCGACACGAACAGCCCGCCGACCCCGAGAACAACGATAACGGACTGAACCTCGCCGTGGAGCAGGCCGACAGCGACGGTTCGACGGTCGACATCGCGTTCCGCGACGTGTGGAGCGTCGACGCCAACACCGAGTGTTTCACCTTCCTCCAGGGCGGCTGCGTCGCGGACCGATGCACCGCCAGCGGCGCCGGAAAACACGGGTTCGGAATCGACACCTACCACAAGGTCGGCCCGGTCCTGCCGCCGGTCGTCGTTCGGAACTCCCACGCGTACGACTGTGACATCTACGGAATCGACTGCTCCGGGGGAACGACGCTCGTCGAGGACTGCGTGCTCGAAGAGAACGGGTGGGGAACAAAGACGACCGGGCAGGTGTTCGACGCCACGTTCCGCCGGGTACGGCTGGCGAACAACGATAACCTCGGGTACCAGCGAAACGATACGCCGACTGAGACCGGCGAGACCGCGACGGTGAGTCTCGACCAGGTGGTAGCCCAATCGAACGGCGGTCAGGGGTTTCGCTTCGGGCGCGACACCAAGTACACGGTCGGGACCATCACCGCACTCGGGAACAACGGCACTAGCAAGGCGGGTGGAAATATCTCGATCATGGATAACGCGGCCGTGAACGCCGACGAGATCCGCTCGTTCAACGCCAAGCTTGGTGCCGGTATTCTCTACTGGAGCTCCGAGTCCTCCACGATTTCGCTGTACGTGAACTTCGGGAACCAGAGCGGTCCGTTCGACGGAGACCTCGAGAAGCTCGTCGTGCGCGCCATCGACGTCGACGTGCCGAGCAACGTCGTCGACTCACTTACGCCCAGCTCGATCCCGGACTCGTCGGAAGTCGGCGCGGGAACGGGCAGCTGACGAGGGGAGACAGTCGGGGCGCTCTGGAACCGACCGACTCCGACGAGTGGTGACGACGCCGGGCGGGCGGAGTCCGTCCACGCGGCGATCGAACCCGGCTCTGTGACACGGTCGAGTGAGCGGTTCGTCGGTTTTGACGTCTTACACACGAAGCGATCCCGACCGCGCACACTCCGATGTCGCGCCGATGTCGGGTTAGCGGATGTATATACATAGCCGGCGGGCCCGATGGACCCAGACATGGAACCATCACAGCGCGACGATCGACCCCGGACGGCGAACCGCAACGCCTGGTCCGCCCGGGCGGCATGACGTGATGTTTGACAGCAGCAGCGGATTCTCACGCGGTCTCACCACCGGAGTCTCACGCGGGCGCTCCGTCGCCCACGCCGCGCGGCGACAGCTCCCGGCGCTCGCGGACACCGGGAGCGACGAGGAACACCTGTCCGCGGCGGTCGACTGGCTGTTCCGGAGCCAAGACGCGACCGGCGGGGGCGGGTCGGCCGCCACGTACAACCTCCTGCTCGGGTGGGAGGCCCCGTATCCGGAGACGACCGGCTACATCGTTCCCACCCTGTACGCGTACGCCGACGAACACCCCGAGAGTGACGCGTTCGACCGCGCGACCGCGATGGCCGAGTGGCTCCTGTCGGTCCAACGCGCCGACGGGAGCTTCCCCGAGGGGACCGGCGAGACAGGGGACCCGAACGTGTTCAACACCGGACAGGCCGTCTTCGGGCTCGTCGAGGCGTATCGCCGGACGGGCGAGGAGCCGTACGCCGACGCGGTGCGCGCCGCCTGCGACTGGATCGTGGTCGCGCAGGACGATGACGGCGCGTGGCGACAGCACGACTACGCGGGCGAGGTGCACGCGTACGCGACCCGCGTCGCGTGGGCGCTGCTGGAAGCGGCGTCGGCCCTCGACGACCGCGTGGAGGCCTACCGAAACGCGGCGAGGCGGAACCTCGAGTGGACGTTGGAGAGCCGCCGGTCGAACGGGTGGTTCGAGAACGCGGCGTTCGTCGCCGGCGACGATCCGGACCTCCACACGATCGCGTACACGATCCGCGGGCTCTTGGAGGGCGGCGTCCGGCTTGACGACGACGAGATGGTCGACGCAGCGAAGGGGTCCGCGGACGTGCTCTTGGAACTCCAGCGGCGGACCGGCCCCCTGACGGGGACCTACGACGCCGACTGGGACGGGACGTGGTACCACTGTCTCACCGGTAACGCCCAGATGGGGCTGGTGTGGCTCCGGCTCTACGAGCTAACGGGAGACGCGGAGTACGCGGTAGCGGCCCGGAACGCGGCCGAGTTCCTCAAGCGCCACCAGTCGCTGGACGGGCCCGACCCCGTACGCGGAGCGATCCCGGGGTCGTACCCGCACGTCGGCGGCTACCTGTACCTGCGATACCCGAACTGGGCGACGAAGTTCTACGCCGACCTGCTCGCGGGGCTCCCGGACGTCCCGTCAGCCGAGGGGAGCGTGACCACTGAAGTGGCCGAGGCCGGCGAGACGGTAGCGACCACTGAGACGGCCGCGACGGCTTGGGAGACCGCGATCACCGGAGCAACCGCGGTGGACGACGACACCGCCTTCCGAGTCTGTCTCCTGTTCGACGGCGAACACACCGAGCGGTGGGTCGCGGACGCGATCGAGACGATGCTGGCGGAGACGAACGCCGAGATCGCTCTCGTCGTAATCAACGAGGACGCCGGACTGCTCGGGAGCGGGAACGTGAAACGCGGGCTGAAGTACCCGGCCTACGCGGTCTACTGGATCGCGTCTGCGCTGCGCCCCCGGCGGTCGGCGGCGGAGCGGTACGACGACTCGGTGCACATCTCGACTATCACCGGCGTCGACGACGCCGAGTGGATCCGGACGTACCCGGCCAACGTCAGCGGGCTCTGGAACGAACTCCCCGACGCGGTGGTCTCTGAGATCGGCGCGCGGTCGGACGTGGTGTTCCGCCGCGGCTTCGGGTTGGTCCGCGGCTCGCTGCTCTCGGCCACCGAGTACGGCGTCCTCAGTTACCACCACGGTGACCCCCGAGCCTACCGCGGCGGTCCAGCCGGGTTCTGGGAGTACATGCACGACAAGGAGTCCGCCGGCACGATCGTCCAGTCGCTGAACGACAATCTCGACGCCGGGGTGATCCGGTCGTATCGCGACGTCGACATCGCCGACTGCGACACCCTCGACGAGATCCGCCGCGAGCTGTACGAGGGGTCGACCGGTCAGCTGGCCGACGCGGTCGAGGCCGTTCAAGACGAGGGTCGCGACCCGATGGTCGTCGACGACCTCGGTCCGGTGTATCATCCTCCAGACCTCCGCGAACTGGCCGCGTACGCGCGGAAGCGCTTCCGATGAGCGACCGACTGGAGACGCGGCGATGAGCGACAGACTAGAGACGCTGCGACGGGTCCCGTTCGTCCTCACCGCCGCGCGGTCGGCGGGAAAGCTGGTTAATCACACGCTCCCGGATCTGCTGCGGCCCGAGGTCGACGCCGACGCGCTCGACCGGTCCGCGGTCGATCCCGCGCTCGCCGCACCGGGGACCTGTCTCGGACCGGGTGCGCGCGACGAGGCGGATCTGCCGCTGACTCCAACGGAGATCCCGGCCGCGCGGAACCCGGCGTTCACCGCCGAGGACGTGACTGACTTCGGCGCCGTCGACTTCGTCGCCGACCCGTTCATGCTCCCCGGGTCGGACCGGTGGCACCTCTTCTTCGAGGTGTGTAACTACGCTCGCGACCCGGACGCCGTGATTGGCCACGCGACGAGCCCCGACGGGCTCCGCTGGGAGTACGACCGCGCCGTGTTGAACACCGGCGAGCACCTCTCTTTCCCCTACGTGTTCGAGTGGGAGGGAACGCGCTACATGGTGCCCGAGGAGGGCGGAGCGGACGGGCGATCGATCCGGCTCTACGAGGCGACGGATTTCCCAAGCGGATGGGAGCCCCGCGCGACCCTCGTGTCGGCGGGCCACCGCACCGACGACACGGTCCTGTTCAGGTGGCAAGACCGCTGGTGGCTGCTCGTCGGCGACGGCGACGTGAGCGGGTTCCGAGCGTACCACAGCGACTCGCTCGTCGCCGACGACTGGGACCCACACGCTGACAACCCGATTGTCACCGACCGCCCCGCCGCGTTCCGCCCCGGTGGGCGTCCGATCGTCGGCCCTGACGGCGTCGTCGTCTTCTTCCAGGACTGCGAGCGGCGGTACGGCGAGGCCGTCCGGGCGTTCGAGATCACGGAGCTGAGCCCGGAGACGTACGCCGACGCGGAACGACCGGAGTCGCCGATTCTCGAGGGAACGGGGGCCCGGGTCGGCTGGAACTCCGGTCGGATGCACCACATCGATCCGTGGTTCGTCGACGGTCAGTGGCTCTGCGTCGCCGACGGCAACATCGCCGGCAGCGCGGTGTTCACCGGTCGCCACTGGACGCTCGGGATGTACGGCGGAGGCTAATCGCGGCGCTCACCGGCGAACCACGTCAGCGACCCGAGAGGTGAGCGTCGCGGCCATCCCGAGCCCGTTGGCGACGAACGGCTGCGGGTCGTCGGCCGAGAGGAGGTCGAAGTTCGGGTTCCGGTACAGCGAGGTCGCCAGCGCGACGACCTCGCGACCGATCGGCGGCGGGTCGCCGTGGCCGTCGGCCCGAAGGACGTTGTAGAGGTACGCGAACTCCCCGCTGAGCAGGTGCGAGCCGACGCCGACGCGGTATTCGGGCATGCCCCCGTCCGGGCGCTGCCCGGCGGCGAGGGCGGCGTAGTGGCGCGGGAAGTCGACGCCGGCGTGAACCGGCAGCGCCAGCGACCCCCAAAACCGAGGGTTGATCTCCATGAGCCTGAACGAGCCGTCGCGCGCGTCCCGCCGGAACTCCACCATCGCCGGGCCGTGCCAGTCCAGCGCCGACAGGAGGGCGGTCCCGTGCTCGCGCAGCGCCTCGATATCGACCGCTTCCCGGTAGACGCTCGCGCCGCCGGTGTAGGTAAAACTCCGAATTCGCTCGTGTTGGAACGTCGCGACCGGCTCGCCGCGGTCCATCAACGCGAAAAAGCCGTACTCCCCGTCGCTCGGCACGAACTCCTGTGTGACGGGCACGTGCCCCATCTCGTCGACGACCGACTCGATCGGCGGTCGCTCCCCGGCGTCGAGGACCCGGACGTCGGGCTCGCGGGACCCCTGTCCGTCCTCGTCCACGACGATGGTGTACCGCGGCTTGACGACCAGCGGGCCGTCGTCGTCCGGCCAGTCCGTGAGCAGCCGCGTTCGCGGGATCGGAACGTCCAGGTCCGCTGCGACCGAAAAGAGGGTCCGTCGGTCCTGCGCGCTCCGGAGGGTGTCGAAGTCGGGCCACACGGGGTCGAGGTGTTCAGAGAGCTCCTGGCGACGCGACGCGAGCGCGTACGCGTCGGCCTCGCGCAGCGGGAGGACGGTTATCACGTCGTCGCGCGCGGCGAGGTCGACCAGCGCGTCCGCGTACCCGCGCATCGACTTGATCGGATCGGGAACGTCGATGGCCTCCGCGCAGTACTTCGACGAGACGGCCGGGGACCGCTGGCCGTCGCACGCGAGGACGGGTGCGACTCCCGCGCGGGCGAGCGATCGAACCGCGACGACGCTGCTATGGGTGGCGATCGCCGGGACGACCGCCGCCGGGCGGTCGCCGGTCATCGCTCCGACTCCAGCGTCTCGGCGAGCCCGTCCACCGCCCGGACCACGTCGCCGTACAGCGCTCGGAACCCCTCTAACCCCTCGCCGTACGGGTCGCTGATCTCGTAGCCCTCGCCCGAGAAGATCCCGAGAAACCGCGTCTTCTCGTCGAGGTCGCCGAACTCCCGGCGGAGGTCGGAGTAGTTGAGCAGATCCATCACCACCACGAGGTCGCTCCGTTCGAGCAGCTCGGTCGTGACCGGCTTCGACCGGTGGTCGGAGAGGTCGACGCCGAACTCGTCGGCCACGTGGACGGCCTCGTCCGGGCTGGCGCGGCCGGCCGTCGTCTGGAGGCCCGCGGAGTCGGCGGAGAGCCCGTCAAGTCCTCGGTCTGCGGCAACCGATTTGAGATACCGCTCCGCGAGGGGGCTTCGGCAGATGTTCCCGTAACAAAGGAACAGCACGTTCGGGGTCGTCGACGCGGTCCCGTTCGGAAGCGACGCGTCGAGGACCGACGGCGAGCGTGCGAGCGCAAGACGCAGGCGCTGGGTTTCGATATTGGCGTGGTTGCGTGCGGCCGAGAGGTATGGGTGGATCATTGGCGGACAGGTTGGTGGTGGATCACTGACGGACGGATTCTGTCGGGCGGGCGAACCGGTCGCGGCGGTAGATATCGAAGAAGAACGCCGGCGGAGGCTTCGTTACTAAGACGATAATTCGCAGATGACGCGTTCGGTCGACCGACTCGGGGTCCGTCGAGCGGTCGATAACCGGTGGATACCTTTACCGACTCCGAGCGGAGGGACGGTCAAACCGACTCGAATGTACTCCATCCTCGCGAGCGCCGTCAACCACCCGGACACGATCGAGCGCTACAACGGCCTGTTCAATCACCGCATCCTCCGCTCGCTCGCGGAGGCCGGCGTCGGCGTGAACGTCGTGTCGCCTCGGCCGTTCGCTCCGCCGATCGGCCCGTACGCCGAGTACGGGTCGATCCCGACCGTCGAGGACTGGGGGGCGTACGACGTTCACCATCCCCGGTTCTGGTACCTGCTTCCCAAGCGGTTCTTCTACGGGCTGGCCGGCGACTCCTTCGCCCGTCGGGTTCCACCGTACGCGGATCGGACGTTCGATCTCCCCGACGTGGTCCACGCCTGCCACATCTACCTCGACGGGTACGGCGTCCTTCCGTACGTCCGCGAGCACGACCTCCCGCTGTTCGTCGTCGCTCACGGGACGATCCTCAACTCGTACGACGACCACACTCGCGGGGTCCGACAACGCGTCCGCGAGACCTTAGAGGAGGCGACCGGCGTCCTCTGCGTGAGCGATGCGCTCGCCGATCGCGCGCGAGAATTGACCGACGCGGCGACGGTCTCAACCGTTCCCCTCGGCGCCGACCCGGAGCGCTTTCCGGTCGACCGGCGCGAGGAGCTCCGGCGCGAACTGGGCGTCGAGCCCGACGCGACGGTGGTGCTCTTCGTCGGGCAGTTTCTGGCGCGGAAGGGGGTCGAAGAGGCGATCGAGGTCGTCCGGCGCGTCGACGACCCGGACGCGACGTTCGTCTTCGTCGGCCACGGCGGCGACCTCGCCGACGACGTGCGCGACGCGCTCGCGGACACGGGACGGTCGCCGCGGCTCGTGTTCGACGGCCTCCCGCCGGTCGCGCTCCGCCGGTGGTTCGCGCTCGCCGACGCCCTGTGGCTCCCGAGCCACACCGAGGGCCGCCCCACCGTCATCTACGAGGCGATGGCGAGCGAGACCGCCGTGTTGGCGTCGTCGGTCGGCGGAGTCCCGGAGCAGGTGGTCGACGGCGAGACCGGCCTGCTCGTCGAGCCGACCGACGTCGATGGGCTGGAAGCCGGCCTCCGGTCGCTGCTCGCGGACCGGGAACGCACCCGAGCGATGGGACGGGCGGGCCGCGACCGGCTCCTCGAACAGGGGTGGACGTGGGAGGCCCACGCCGAGCGGGTCCGACGACTCCACGAGGAGGCGATCGAATGACGGACTCGGCGGGCGAGCAGGCGCCCGTCGGTCCGACCGGCTCGGACCGCGAGTCCGCCGACCTCTCTATCCTCGTCTTCACCTCTCATCGGCCCGAGGAGGTCGTCGAGCCGCTCCGCGAGACGGATCTCGACGTGGCCGTCGTCAGCGTCGACGGCGGGTCGCTCCCCTCGCGGGTCGTGACCACCGTCCGGCGGACGCGGCGCGCGCTCGCGGCGCACGAGCCCGACGCGGTCCTGCTCGACTGCTACGAGGCGATGGGCGCGCTGGTCACGCTGCTGGCTGACCGCCGGGGCGTCCCCGTCGTCGACCGGCTCGTGGGGGACACGTGGCTGCGGTTCGAGAACGGGATCCGAGAGGCGAAGAGTGAGGGGGAGTGGGGGCGTGCCGCGGCCTACCGCGCGATCCTCGGCGTCGACGAGTTCGTCTTCTCCCGCGCGAGCGGGTTCGTCGTCGTGTCGGACCAGCTCGGCGAGGTCGTCCGGCGACGGACCGGGTGCCCCCCGGAGCACATCGGGAACGTCCCCGTGCCGGCGCCGGGAGGCGGAACGGAGGCGATCACGGGGGCGGTCGCGGAGACGGTCGCGCCGACAGACGGTGGGGACCGGTTCGGCATCGACGCGGATCGCGTCCTGCTGACGGTGACGAACCTGACGTACCGAGCGAAGCTCCGTGGGGTCGAGACGGTGCTGGAAGCGATGCTCCCGCTGCTCGAAGCCGACCCGGACCTCGCGTACGTCGTCGCCGGTGGCGGCGAGTACGCCGAAGAGCTCCGCGAGACGCTCGACGACCACGTCACAGACCCCGATGTTCGGCGGCGGATCCGCGCGCTGGGGTTCGTCGACGGCGTCGCCGACCTCTACGCGCTGGCGGACGTGTTCGTCTACGTCTCGTACCTCGACGGCTACCCACGCGTCGTGTTAGAGGCGCAGGAGGCCGGCCTCCCGGTCGTCGCGAACGACGCGTTCGGGATGCGCGAACAGGTCCGAGACGGCGAGAGCGGCTACCTGATCGACCCGGAGGAGACCGGCGCGCTCCGCGAGGCCGTCTCCACGCTCCTCGCGGAGCCCGAGACTCGACGCCGATACGGGGATCGCGGTCGCGCTCGGGTTGCGCGCGAGAACGCACCCGAAGCCGTGGGCCGACAGTTAGAGACGTTCCTCCGACGGCTGGTGGCGGAGATCGGCTGAGAGGGGCCCGCGTTCAGCCGGATCGATCTGAGTGGTACGCGGCACGGTATCGCTGTCTATTGAGGACTTCTTACTGACTGGGCGTTGATACGTCTGCCCCCGGCCTGTAGACGAACTTAAATAGGACCACACGAAACGGGAATAATCACCTCTTAATGGACCCTCCATCGACTGTCGACGTCGACTCGGATCCGCGCGTAACTGGCGAGTACGTGCGTCAAATACCGGGTAACGTCGAAATAACACTCGTCGGAGTCGTCCACGACCACCCGGCGAGTACGTACCGCGTTCGACAGGCGGTTACGGAACTCGATCCGGACGTGCTCGCGTTGGAACTGCCGCCGATTTCGATCCCGCTGTTCGAGCAGTACGCGAGCACCGATCGATGCCCGCCCGTCTTCGGCGGCGAGATGAGCGCGGCGATTCAGGCCGCGGACACGGCCACCGTCGTCGGCATCGACCGACCGACAGCCGGCTTCTTCCGACGGCTGGGACGGACCCTGCTTCGGGAACGGCCGTCGCTGCAGACGGTTCGAAACGTGGTCTCGGACGCGTTCAAAACGACGAAACACGCGGTCACCTGCCGTGCCGCGGCGGCCGTCGGCGAACGCGCCTCGATCCGGGTGGAAGTCGACTCCCCGGTCGCTCACGACATCGACTGGGCGGACGCGCCCGACGACCAGGCGCGCGACGAGCGCACGCGGATCCGTCGCTCCAACTCGTTCATGCGTGCGTTTCGGACCGCGAGTCGCTCGCGGGCCTCCCAGCTTGAAGACGCGGCCAGAGAGGAGGAGATGGTCGATCAGCTCGTCCGGCTCCGGGACGCGGGCGATATCGTCGCCGTCGTCGGCATCAGCCATCTCGACGCGGTGGCCGAACAACTGCACTCGATCGGTGAGGTGGCCTCGACAGACGGCGGCCGCGATCGCTGAACGGCAGATCCTCAGCGGTGTGATTCGATTTTGATCAGCGGGCTTCCGTTTTTGTCCGCGGTGATAGTCACCGTCGTCGTGTCGGCCTCGAACTGGAGGGTCATCTTGAGATTGCGTTCCTGAAAGAGTCCGTCGAGCGCGTCCGTGTTGATATCTTCGCTGATTATCCACTTTTGTTCGATCACGTCCTCGTCGTGAGCCTTCGCGATCGCCGTTACGACTTCGGTACTCAGCTCTTCGGTTTCGTCCGGCTCGTAAAAGTACTCACGTGTATCACCCATGCTTACGGATTAGTTTCGACGGCAAAATAGCTATTTATCGAATCGTGTGACCGTTGAGTTTTACGTACTGTAAGGACAAAATACGTGAGCCGTCGAGAGTTTCATCGAAACCAGACTGCCGTAAGACGAGTCTATCGAGTCCCCGATTTGGCTATTACGTTTATAACTATATGCGCACGAGAGAGACGACTAATCGACATGGAGCGAGATCACATAACTGACGACGATGAAGGCAAAGCGGTCGTCGACTCTCACGGCGAAAAGATCGGGATGATCGCGGAGGTCAAATCCGGGACTGCGTACGTGAACCCGGACCCGGGCCTCGCTGACACTCTCCGCTCGAAACTCGGGTGGAGCGAGGCCGGCGAGGACGACTATCCCCTCGAGGAGGGACGCATACACACCGTAACCGACGACGAGATCCGACTCAAGGACACGTTCTAAGGCGACTCTCACCGGCGCGTGGAGTCTTTTTCAGCGTTCGATATCGAGGGTACGTGGCACAGATCGGTTGATCGGTTATTTATAAGCGATCGATGGCGTTGTCGTGAACACCTCTGAAGCCACAGCCGCTTACTTATAAGTAGTTGACAGCATATCGACGGTGAACACCGGTCAAACCCGGTCGCTGGCGCCCCGTTTAGTTATAACCGATCGCCGCCGTCGATCAGTGGCGTCCGTCTTGACTGCACTTGGATCGGCATACAGCGGCGACCGAGGCCTTCAACGGAACACCCCGTCTCAAGTCTTCGCCTACCCGTCGTCCGAGTCGATCGACAGCAGCGTCCGCAGCTCCTCGCCCGTCGGTTTCGTGACCGCGATCATCGGCCGGAGTCGCTCTCGACCGTACCCGGGGAAGTAGGGAGACTCCGTGAGTCGGACGCGCTCCGTCCCGGGGAACCGAATCGACGCGATCCGCTCCCCGTCGGCGCGGATCGCGAGCCACTCAGTCCCGGATCGAAGCTCGTTGTCGGGGTCCGGATCGGCGTCCGACGCGGCGTCGGCGGGCGCCACGGGCGACCCGCTCACGTCGACGTCCGGGTGGAAGTGGTAGCGGACCGTGTACGTCGCGTCCGGATCGCCTGTGACCCGGTCGATGATCCGCCAGCCAGGCCCCGACCCCGCTCCCGCTCCCGACGCCGACTCCGCCCCTGACGCCATCGTCGCCACCGACCGCCGGTGTTCGTACGAGGGCCCGCCGAACGAGCGCCGGGCGTGGCTGGCGGCGATTCTGTCGGGCTCGTCGGCGTCGACAGTGACGGTCGTGCGCTTGCCCAGCATGTAGCTGCCGGCAGTCGGGATCGGCTCGATACTCCCGTACTGCGCGGTGTTGTGAGCCGCCACGCTGCGGGCGTACTGGCGGCGCTCGTTCGCCCCGTAGTCGTACACGCCGGTGTCCGCGAGCACCTGTCGGCCGTCGATCCACAGCAGGACGCCGAGCTGGTCGTTGTGCGAGTGCGCGGGGAGGTGCGGCGGCCCCACGTCGCCGACGTCGAAGAGGAGGGTCCCGTCGCCCGTCGAGAGCGGTCGGTAGCCGGAGCCGTCGGGGTGGTGCCGCGACCGAACCGTCGGCGTCAGCGAGCAGGCCCGACAGTACGCCAGACAGGAGGCCGCGCGGATCGCCTCCCCGTGGACCGAGTCGTTCAACAGGGGAATCGTTCCCGAGGGCTCGACGAGCGACGAGAGGAAGCCCATCGCGTGTTCGGCGACCGTCCCGAGCGCGGTCGTCGGGAGCCCGACCGCGGACACGAGGTCCGTCGCGGTCGCGTAGCGCCGGAGGACCGTGACGTGATACATCGGGCTCCGCTCGAAGTGCCCGCCGTCGGCCAGGAGCTGTTCGGTTCCGGCGCGCTTGAGCACCGTCCGCCCCGACTGCACCCACCCGGTGTCGTGGTCGCGAAAGAGCACGCCCGCCGCGATCAGCGCCGCGGCGTTCTCGACCAGGTGGTTGCCGCCGATCTCGTGTTCCACGTGGTTCGCGAGGAACAGCGCGTTCCGGTAGATCATCCGCACCAATCGGTCCGGAACCTCGGTCTCGTCGTCGCCGTCACACCAGGCGACGTAGCGGGACCAGCCGAGAATCCGGAGCGATACCGAGTGAGGGGTCCACGACCGGCGGAGATACGCTTGCTCGCCGATCGGGTTCGACGCGTCGAAGTCGTACGCCTGCGATTCGAGTCGCGACCGCACCGAGTCGAGTCCCGACGGCGACTCGTGACCGAGCACGAGCCACTCGAACCCCTCGAACGAGGCGAGTTTGAGCCGCCAGAAGATCGGCCGCTCGTCGATCTCCGGACGGTCCCAGTCGATGCGGTCGCCGAACGCGATCGTCTGGTCGAGGAACGTGTATCGCCCCTCTGCCGCCTCGTCGGCGGCGGTGCGGTAGTCCGCGCGCTCGACCTCCGAGAGGCTCGCCCGGAGCCGGTCGAGATTGGCACGGATCGGGTCGGGGGTGATCGAGAGATCGTCAGGGATCTGTCGGTCGTACCGCTCGTCGAAGTCGGTCGGAAGCCGCGGAACGACGGCGTGTCGGAGCCGGCGTTCGAGGATGCCGGCGAGCTGGACCGGTTTCATGTTGCGGATTGTGTGGGAGGCGATCGACCAGTCCTCGGGGCGTCGGAGCAACCCCTGTCCGTCGTCCTCGCCGCCGCGTTTCCGGTCCGATCCGCCGTGTCCCCCCTTCGGCGCTGCCAGCGTGTCCGCTCCGGTCGGCGCCTCCTCGCCGGCTTCGCCGGCCTCGCGCCGCTCCGCGGGCGTCCGAAACGGGTCGCTCATCGGCCGGCCACCTCGTCGAGGATCCGGCCGAGTTCGCCGGCGACGACCCCGCGGTCGTACCGCTCGACCATGTGCGTCCGCCCGCTGGCGCCGAGCGCGTCGCGGCGCTCCCCGTCCGACAGCAGGTCGTCGAAGGCGTTCGCGAGTTCCTCCGCGTCGTTGTCGACGAACAGTCCCCCGCCGGACTCGTCGATCAGCGCCTCGATCTCCCCGACTCCGGTCGCGACGACCGGGAGTTCACACGCCATGTACTCGTACGCCTTCGTCGGCACCGCGTACTCCAGCGTGTCGTCGGGTTTCAACGGGGCGAGGCCGATCATCGCGCCGTCGAGGATCTCCGGGATCGTCTCCCGCGGTACGAGCCCGGTGAACTCGACGCGGTCGCCCAGCTCTTCCTCGGCGACCAGCCGCTCCAGTCGGTCTCTCGTGTCGCCGTCGCCGATGATCCGGAGGGTCGCGTCCGGCGACGCGACCGACGACATGGCGCGGATACAGGCGTCCAGGTCCTGCGCGTGGCCGACGTTGCCGGTGTAGACGATCGTCGGCTCTCGGTCCGCGTCCGTGGGCCGAAACGTCTCGGTGTCGACTCCGTTCGGCAGGTGGGACACGGACCGCTCGTCGATTCCGTACCGGTCGACGAGGTCATCGCCCAGCACCCTCGTCGTGACGGTGACGCGGTCCGCGGTCCGGAGGACGAGCCCCTCGTACCACCTGCTGGCGCGCTCGATCGCGCCTCCGCCGTCGATGAAGCCGAGGCCGACGGCGGCGTCGATCCAGAGGTCGCGGACGTCGACGATCCAGGGCGTGTCCGACAGCAGACCGAAGGGGAGCCCGGCCAGCCCGGTGAAGATCGGCGGGGAGGAGGTGACGATCGCGTCGTACTCCCGGTGATTGACGAGCAGCCAGAGGAGGGCGTGTAGCGGGAACAGGACGTAGTAGGCCATTCGCGCGAGGAAGCTGGGATCCTCGGACGCCGGCTGCCACGCCCAGAGCCGATGGGCGGTGACGCCGTCGACCGTCTCCGTCGTCTTGCGCTTCCAAGAGCGGTCGAACTTCCCGTGGGGGAACGCCGGCGGCGGGGCCACCACTGTGACGTCCCAGTCGCCCTCGGCGAGGTGCGCACAGGTGTCGCTCACCCGCGAGGCGTTGCCGGACCGGTCGGGCGGGTAGTGCTGGGAGACGACGACGACGCGCGGGGAATCGTTCGCCATCGGTTATCGCGTCGGCGAGGCCGGTCGGGTCGGTACGGACCGCCGGCTCGCGTGTCGTTCGGTGGACTGTCCTCGATCGATCGGCTGATTGATCGGCTCAGTAACCGGGCTATCGACCGACTGATCGACCGACCGATCGGTCGGTCGTCTGCGGATCGAAGCGAGCTGTGGGTTCATGATCGGGGCGATCGCCCGCCCCGATCGGGCGCGGCGTGTCACTGTTCCGGCATACCGCTCTCGAAGGTATTGTTACGAGGTCGCTAAGTCGTCACAGAGGCCGCACTACTCGCCGCGGGTGAGCGTGTCGAGTCCCGGCGTGAGGCCGATGGTCGGCTCGTAGCCGAGTCGCTCCCGCGCCCGTGAGATATCCGCCTTGCTGTGTCGGATGTCGCCCTCGCGGGCGTCAGTGTGGACGATTTCCGAGTCGCTCCCGACGGCCTCCCGCACGCGCTCGGCGAGTTCAGTGATCGTCACCGACTCGCCCGTGCCGACGTTGTACCCCGTCCCGACCGCGTCGGTCTCGGCCGCGAGGCGGTTCGCCCGGACCACGTCGTCGACGTGGACGAAGTCGCGGGTCTGTTGACCGTCCCCGTGGACCGTTAGCGGGTCGCCGCTCCGCGCCTGCTCGAGGAACGCCTCGATGACGCCGGCGTAGTCGCCGCCGGTCTGGCCGGGACCGTACACGTTGAAGTACCGAAGCGCGACCGTCTCGACGCCGTACAGCTCGTGATACAACCGGGCGTAGTGGTCGGCCACGAGCTTCTGGAGCCCGTACGGCGAGCCGGGCGCGAGCGTCGCCGTCTCCGGCACGGGGACGTCCTCGGGGTCGCCGTAGATGGCGGCGCTCGACGCCAAGACGACGCGGGCGTCGTGCTCCCGAGCGGCCTCGAGCACGCGCAACGTCCCGGTCGCGTTGACGGAGTGGCTCTCCAGGGGGCGCTCCACCGAGTCGGCGACGCTCACGAGGGCGGCCTGATGAAACACCACGTCGACGCCGGCCATCGCCTCGTCGAGGACCTCCCGGTCCCGGATGTCGCCTTCGATCGCCCGGACGTCGTCCGGAACGTCGGTCCCCGGAGCCACGTCGAGCACGCGGACCTCGGTGTCACCGCGGAGCGAATCGACGAGCGCGCCGCCGATGAATCCGCCGCCTCCCGTAACGAGCACACGCTGTGCGTCCATGATGGCTCCCGGTTGGCCCGACTCCGGGTTTAGTAGGCGGTGCCTTTCGGGGTCGAAACCGGGTAGTCGCCGAGAGAGGAGCCGAGTTCGCCGCCCGCGACGTGCGGAACGCCAATCTCGCCGCCCGCGACGTGCGGAACGCCAATCTCACCGCCCGCGACGTGCGGCGTGGCCGTCGCTCAGTGGTTAAAAAGGGACACGGACGTTGCAAAACACAGGTGCTGGCACACAAGCTGGTTTGCTGTTTTGCGCCCGTGTTCCCTAGTACCTCTTAACTGGCGAGCCATATTAAACTGCTGGAAGCGGGGAACCGCGTCACTCGACGGTGACGCTCTTCGCGAGGTTCCGGGGCTTGTCGATCGGTCGAGAGAGCTCGTCGGCGGCGAGATACGAGACGAGTTGGAGTTGGACGTTCGCGAGGATGCCCGCCACGTCGGGGTGCGTGTTCGGAATCTCGAGGACGTGGTCGGCGTACTCCTCGATCCGGTCGGTCCCTTCGGCGGCCACCGCGACCACGGGCGCGCCGCGGGCGCGGATCTCCTTGACGTTGTGGAGCGTCTTGGTGTCGTCTCGTCCCGTGAACACGGCAAAGACCGGCGTCTTCTCGGTGACGAGCGCCAGCGGCCCGTGTTTGAGCTCCGCCGCCGAGAACCCCTCGGCGTGGTCGTAGGTGATCTCCTTGAACTTGAGCGCCCCCTCCAACGCCACCGGGTGCCCGACGCCCCGACCGATGAAGAAGTACGAGTCGCTGTCGTGATACTCGGCGGCGATTGTCTTCGCCGTCGACTCGTCGAGGATGCGCTGGACGTCGTCCGGCAGCACCGAGAGCGCCTCCAGAAGCTCCGCGGTCGCCCGCGGGGTCCCGCCGACGATGTCGTGACTCAATCGCTCGCTCAACAGGATCAGCGTCGCCACCTGCGAGGAGAACGACTTGGTCGCCGCCACGCCGATCTCCGGGCCGGCGCGGATGTAGACGGTGTCCTCGCACTCGCGGGTGATCGTCGAGCCGACGACGTTCGTCAGCGCCAGCGTGTGTGCACCAGTCCCCTGAATGCTCCGGACGGCCGACAGCGTGTCGGCGGTCTCGCCGCTCTGGGTGACCGCGATCACGAGCGTCCGGTCGTCCGTCGGCGGCGGGCTCGACCCGTACTCGCCCGACAGGAACGCCTGCGCGGGGATCCCCCGGTCGGCGAGCAGCGTCTGCGCGTACAGCGCCGCGTGGTACGACGTGCCCATAGCGACGAGGTGGACCGACTCGATCCCCTCGAAGGTGTCCTCCGGGAGCTCTTCCAGATCGGCGCGACCCTTCAACGGGTCGCTCCGCCCCCGGATCGACTGCCGGAGCGCGGTCGGCTGCTCGTAGATCTCTTTGAGCATGTAGTGGTTGTAGCCGCCCTTCCCCGCGTCCGCGGGGTCCCAGTCGACGGTCTCGACCTCGCGCTCGACGGCGACGCCGTCGGTGTCGGTGATCTCGTACCCGTCCGGGTCCATGACGACCACGTCGCCGTCCTGCAGGTAGACGACCTCGTCTGTGTACTCCAAGAACGCGGGCACGTCGCTCGCGAGGTAACAGCGGTCGTCGGACCGGCCGAGCACCAGAGGAGAGCCGGACCGAGTCCCGTAGACGGCGTCGCTCCCCTCGAAGACCGCCGCGAGCGCGTAGCTCCCGGAGATCCTGTCGACCGCGCGCCGAAACGCCTGCTCGGGGGAGTAGCCGGCCGAGAGGAACTCCTCGATGAGATGCGGCACGACCTCGGTGTCGGTCTCGCTCCTGAACTCGTGGGTCGAGAGCTCGTCTCTGAGCTCGGTGTAGTTATCGATGATCCCGTTGTGGACGACAGCGACCTGCCCCAGACAGTCGGTGTGGGGGTGAGCGTTCTCGTCCGTCGGCGGGCCGTGCGTCGACCATCGCGTGTGGCCGATCCCGGTCGCGCCGCGCACCGGGCTCGACTCGACCGCCTCGCACAGCTCGTCGATCTCGCCGGAGCGCTTGATCACGTCGAGCCCGTCCGGCGTGACGGTGGCGACCCCGGCAGAGTCGTAGCCGCGGTACTCGAGATTGCGGAGTCCCGAGAGGAGTTCGGGGACCGCGTCCCCCGTTCCGACGCGAGCGGTAATGCCGCACATCAGCCCATCACCTCCGCGCCCTCGGGCACGTCATGTTTGAGTGCGACGCCGGACCCGACCGTCGCGCGCGGTCCGACCCGACAGCCGGGGATGATCGTGACGTTCGACCCGACCGTCGCGCGGTCAGCGACGATACCGCCGAGCCGTCGGTCGGTGTACTCGACGCCGTCTAAGACGAGCGTCGCGGACCGGCCGGGCGAGACCGTCCCGTCGCCGATCGTCGCGCCCCCGCCGACGATCGTGTCCCGCAGGACCGCGTTGGAGCCGATCCGGGTGTCCGGACCGACGAGAGATCCCTCCAGAACGGCGTTCTCGCCGACGGTCGTGCTTTCGTGGAGGCACGTCCCGCTCCGGACGACCGCGCCGGCCGAGACCTTGCAGTCGGGGCCGACGAGGACGTGATCGCCGATCACCGCCGACTCGTGGACCCGCGCCGAGTCGTCTACGGACCGGTCCGCGGCGACGAGCTCCGGATGCGAGTACAGCAGCGCCTCGTTGGTCTCGAGCACGTCCCACGGGTACGAGGAGTCGAACCAGACCCCGTTCGGGGCGGCGGTGACGACGGGGCCCTCCAGCTCGGTGATCGCGGCGGTCAGGGGTCGCTCGCCGCGCTCGAATCCGGTCCGATCGAGTGCACCGAAGATCGACTCATCAAACGCGTACACGCCGGTGTTGACTCGTCCGGAGTCGCTGTCGCCGCCTTCGACCACTCGCTCGACGAGGCCGTCGCGGATGGCGACCGTGCCGTATTCGGTCGCGTCCGTCGCCGAGGCCACGGCCAGCGCGGCGGTCGCCTCAGTCTCCGCGTACCGCTCCGCGGTCCCGCGCACCATCGCCTCGTCGATGACGTTGTCTCCGTTCACGACGAGGAACTCGTCGCCCACGTGACCGGCGGCGACCTGAAGGGCGTGGCCGCTTCCCAGCTGGCTTTCTTGGGTGAGATACGTGATATCGAGGCCGCGGTAGTCGCCGCCGAAGTGGTTCTGAATCCGCGTCTTCGCGTGGCCGACCACCATCACAACCTCCTCGATGCCGAGCGCCGCGAGGGCGTCGAGCGGGTACTCCAGTATCGGCCGGCCCGCGACGCGGAGCATCGGCTTCGGCTGGTACCGGGTCAGTGGCCGGATGCGACTCCCTTCGCCGGCGGCGAGGACGACCGCCTGTGTGAATGAGCTCATCGGAGCGATGCGACCCCCCGAACCATCCGCGAGCGATTTGCGTCCGCAGTGCGAACGGCAACCCGGCTCTGACGACGGGCTCCGAAATAAGATCGGACCATGCTCTGCCTGCGGCGTCGGTACTCATTGTAATGCGGAACCTTTCGGTCGCCCGGCGTCGAAACGGGGTCAGAACGGAGCCGCCCGGAGACGTTAGGAGGGTCCTACCGATCGGGGTGTCGACCGGATCGTGCGATCGAAGAGCGATCGAGCGCTAAGCTGCCGGAGAGCGATTCCTCTCGCGGTCGTCACCGAACGTCCAGCGCGACCGCGTCGTCGGTGATCGTGACGACGTAGCCGCAGTAATCGAACGACAGAGAGACGCCGGAACGCCCGGGACGGTCGTCGTCGAACATGGCGTCGAACGCCTCGGGGTCTATGACGTCGCTTAACAGGGGGAGATCTCCAGGGGATTCGTCCTCCGCCTCGGCGACGGCTCGGACGACCGCGACGGTCGCGGAGGTCTCACCCTCCATCGGAATTCGGATTCCCGGAGAATCGGCGGTCACGGCCGACGTCTGGTAGCATTCGGCATCAGAACCAGTCATAAGATCTTGATCTTACCCCCCCTTGCAGGTCGGGTACATAAACAGTATCGATCTTCCCACGCGATCGTGCCGAAAATATCCGCGTTCGCGCCCCGAAACGTCGGTTTTCCGAAGTGTCGGCGCGCTGGAAGGGGGTGATGGTCTGCTCGGCGGCCACCCGTCGGGTCAGCGGACGCCCGTCGGCTCGGCGGCCACCCGTCGGATCTAGTAATTGTCATCCGATATCGGATAAGTAGGTCATATCGTTTTTAGATGTTATATAGCAAAGTAATCCCGACTCCAAGCAGTGGTCGTACCGCAGTCGGACGTGAACGTCCATGACCCCGGGCGGCCCGCCTCCGCTGTGGTACCGGTCCTCGCGTTTCGGAACCGGCTTCCAGTCTTTTGTGACTCGCAGTTCGAACCGCTCGTTTCGACAGGCCGAGAGCCAGCCTGGTGACGATCGTCAGCTCTAGTGACGCTCTTCGACTCCCGAGTCGGTCGCGCTCACGACCCGGCCGGCAGCGTTCGTCGGTCGGCTGTCGCGGTGCGGTCTGTCCGGACGGCCGCTGTCCCGGCGACGAACACCCGGTCGACGGTCGGCGTCCCGTTCGGATCGACCACGATCAGGTCCGCGCGCGCTCCCTCCGCGATCCGGCCCCGGTCGTCGAGCCCGGCGACTGCTGCGGGATTGCGCGTGACGCGGTTCACGCGCGTGGACAGCGACTCGCTGGTGTCGACGAACGGAGCGGCGAGCAGCGACGGCGGGTGGTAGTCGGCACACAGCACGTCGACGAGCCCGTCGTCGATCGCGTCGCGCGCGCTGAGGTTGTCCCAGAGGCTCCCACCACGGACCAGGTTCGGGGCGCCCATCACGGTGACGAGCCCGAGGTCGGTCGCGCGCTGCGCCGCCTCGCGGGTGAGCGGGTACTCGCTGATGTCGGCGCCGCAGCCCGCCACCCGCTCCACGTCGCGCGGGGACTCGTCGTCGTGAGACGCCAGCGACACGCCAGCGCGCCGCGCAAGTCCAGCGATCCGCCGGAGCCGGTCGTCGCGGTCCGCCGGGTCCAGCGACCGCCGCGTCTCGATCACGTCGTCGACGGACTCCGCCGGCCAGTTCCGGTCTTCGACGTAGTGGCGCTCGAACTCGTCGTCGTCGTACTGCCCGTCGCCGGGCGCGTGATGCATCACGGAGAGCAGGTCGACGCCGAACCGGTCGATGACGCCTTCGACGGCGTCGGCGCTCGCGTCCGCCAGCTCGCACCTGGCATGCAGTCGGTTGTCGCCGAGGGTGTACTCCTCCCGGCGGATCTCGGCGGCGATCTCCTCGGCGGTCCGGAGCGTCCGACCGTCGTCCGGCGACTCCTCGAACGCGACCGCGTGGAACTTGGTCGTGACCCCGTTGAGCAGGTTCGACCGGTCCGCCGCCGTGAGGGCGGTTCGAGCGTCGACACTGGCGCCCGCACGCGGGGCGCGGTGGTACTCGAGGTCGTCGCCGTGGAGGTCGACGATTCCGGGCATCACGACCCGGCCGTCGGCGTCGACCGTCGTCGGTCCGGACGAGTCGTTCTCGGACCCCCGGTCGACCCGAACGATCCGGTCGCCGGCGATCACGACGCGCCCGCCTTCGAGGATCCCCGTGGGCGTGACGACCCGCCCGTTTCTGATCTCGGTGATACCGGTCATCGCTCGGTCACCTCGGTCGCCACAGCCGGGTCGCCCGTCCCGATCGGTGGAACAGCCGTCGCGTCCGCGTTGGTGGAAGGCCCGTACATGACGTACCCGTTATACTGATCGAAGCTTTGTTAGGCGGAGACAACCGAATATCGCTGACGCGGCGTAGACTGAGTAGGCGTGGGCTATCGTCGCCGAAAGTGTGTAATTATCTAAGTGAATGACCTCTTTTATGTATTAATAAATTAATAACCGTACATCCATGTCCCCGCGAGCGATTGTTCCGTCTAAACATGGTTCGACAACAAATGTATTCAGATATCCAGACCGCCCCAACCGAAACACTACTTCGAGCCGTCGCCGACCCTGACCGTCGAGCAATACTCCGGCACCTGCACGCGACCGATAGCTGCGAGGTCGACGTCGAGAATCTCGCAGAGATGCTCGAATCGCGCGGCCAGCCGACCGACTCCGAGAGCGTTCACGCGTCCATCGAACTGCACCACACGCACCTGCCGACGCTGGCGGACGCGGACGTGATCGAGTTCGATCGAACGCACAGTTCCGTCACCTACCGCGGCGACGATCGGGTCGAGGCGCTTCTGGAGTTCGTCGCCGAGCGGCTCGAGTGAGGGATCGGGGAGAGCTTGTCGGCTCCGATTCGGTCGGCTCGGTCGGAAGATTCGACCACAGACGCACTCTGACACTGCGGCGGCCGCTACGGCGAGAGGTGATCGCGGGAGTAGGTGTATCAGTGTGGTTGAACGGTTGTTTATACGTGACCGAGCGGTGTTGCGGTCGATCATTTATAACTGATCGACGACACTGCAGTGAACACCTGCAAAGCTACGGCTGCCCCTTTGAGCCCCACCCAACCGTACAGCGACCGCACAGCGACCGCACAACGACCACACAGCAACCGCAGCCTCACACCTCCCCAGCCTCGTCGGTCGCCCTCGCGCTGCTTCGGGCGACCGACTCCCTCGCACGCGCTCTTCGCGCCCTATCGGGCGCTCGGAGGCGCGCGCCACCGCCTCGTTTGTTTATAAGCGATCGCCGCTCTCGCCCACCGATATTTAACTGGAATTAGGCGCTAAGTCCCCTTCCTCAAGGAGCAACGCAGGGAGCGAAGCGACCGAGTAGCGCAGTAGGGAGGGGATACAGCGCCGCACGATTCTCAAACACGTCCACCCCTCAACCCACAGGCCCACCGCTACCCTTAAGTCTATCCATAGTCTATACACAGGTGATGGATAGGTTTGAAATCGAAGGCGAGGAAGTCCTCGACGGAACCGCAAAACCGTCGGGCAATAGCGCCCACGTCATCGTTCCCAAACGCTGGCGTGGTGCTGACGTGAAAGTCGTCCGCGTCTCCGAACCCGACTCAGACGAGTAAGATATGCAGTACAACTACAAGTATCGACTCGGCCCATCGGAAGACCTCACCGAGATGCCATCCGTCTTCAGTTAAGCAAGAAACCGCGTAACTGCGGTGGCTTATCGGGACATCTTTCGGAAGGAATGAGGAAGT
>NZ_JBLZNI010000021.1:0-39833 GCF_051194165.1 Halorubrum shenae
CCATTGCTTCAGCTGTCGCCCCACGGGCGTCCTTCTGAAGCAAGTAGAGTATACTTCGGTCAATGTCGTCCAAGTCCCGTCCCATGTCTCAAAGATGAGCGTGGGAGGCACTAACAACTTTTCCCCGACACTGATGCGCAGTGGGACCGACTTCTGAGAGATAGAACTGTATCTACCGGAGTGATGAATGCATCCTCTGATTGACCGCTCAGAGTGATCGGTCGATGTTGTGACTGAGACAGGCGATGGTGAGTTCACGGAACTGCTTCCACCAGCGTCGTGAGCGGACGAACGCACCGTACTTCCGCTTGAGCGTTGAGTTAACCGTCTCTGATTGACTCCGCTGGCCGTAGAGATCAGTGTCTAAGCGCGCGTTCCATGCCCGGTGGAGTGGCGTGAACTCACGGTGCTTGATGATTGGACGAACCTCGTGTTGCCGGGCAAGTCGCCTGATTTTCTGGTCGTCGTAGGCCTTGTCACCGAGCAGAATGTCAATATCCTCGGGGTTGCGCTTGATCAACGACGGAGCAATCTGGCTATCGTGTTTCCGAGTCGCCGTCACGTGTAAATCGAGAATCGCGTTTACCTTCGCATCGACCAGCAACGTCACCTTGAGCTGCTGAATTGTGAGTTCAGCACGTTTCGTGTAGTGTTTCGAGGCGTGACTGCGGTCAAATCCTGACGCATCAACGCCAACAACTCCGCTCGTCGGAAGTAGCGTCGCTGAGAGGGTCAATATAACACGCCATACAGCCATATCAAGCCGGTCGAACGCCTTACAAAGCGTTGATGGCGTAGGAAGTTCGGTTAGCCCGAGAACACGACGGATGCGCGGCATCTCGATCAGCTCGTCAAGCAGGCCACGGTAGGTCGTGTTCTTCCGGACTTTGAGACACAGCAGAACGACGTGCTGGGGAAGTGTATAGCGGTGTTTGGAGAATTTCGAGGAGTATCGAGAGACAGCTCGACGCGCCAGATAGATCGCTTTCTCAGTAAAACGGAGAATCTGCAACTTCGGGAGGGCATTCATCTCGTCGAATTACAAGCCGAAGATGTAACTCTCTGAGGATTTCAACAAAGCCAAACTGATAGCTTTCTGCGCCTGATCGCTCAGTATAGGAACTCACGTACCGCTTCGCTGGCTGAACTACCCAACTCCAGTTAAGAACGCTGTGCGAGATACAGATTGTGGATTCAGCACGTGGGCGTCTGCAATAAGAGGACAGTTCCCGGTTTTCAGTCTAGTGCTACGTCCCTGTCGCCTGCAGTTGGTGATGGTTCCAGACACGGATCGATCAACTCAGCCGGCAACTGTGAGCCCAGCGCAGTAAGCGTAATCTGATTCTGCTGTGAGTTCCACGTGAGAAGTCCCGCCTCCTCCACTTTCGGGAGGTGCTTGTGGTAAAGTTTGATCATCATCGCGTCGGATTCCTCCTCAGCGGAGCCACTCTCCCGCTTGAGAAGTTGTTGTACCACGTCTTCAATTTGCGTCACTTGAACGGTTTTGAGGTATCGGAGCAAATCACGTCTATCGCTATTGGCCAGCGCAGCATAGATCGTACTCCATTCCGTGCGGTCTACGGTTAACATTTCATAGGAGTACGATACAATCTCTGCTAACTCTTTGCCTGTTATATAAGTCCATATAAGTACCGCTGCTTGATAAGAACGCTTTACGACGGATTCATTAACACCTCTTTTAACACTTTGTTGGTCCCTCGTCGAAGATTTTCTGAGGCGGTCTGTTGGGTAATACCGAGTTTGTTCCCTACCTGTTCGAGTGTTGTTCGACGAGGGACTTCGAAGTATCCATCTCTGACAGCTTGAAAGAGCGTTTCTTGTTGTGAGTCAGTCAACTCGAATCCCGAGGGGTCTCCTCTGTCTGTCACTGTGTTCACGCGGTTCAATTTGATTGAAATGTTCTGTTGCCGACAGAACTTATTAAAATCGGCGAATTCAGCGTGAGAGTCGAACCGTATCCGAAAGAACCACTCTTTTTTCCCACGGGCTTCGAGAATAGTTGCGTCTGTCTCGGCTATCCCGTCAATAAGACTTTCCGCCTCGTCTTCCCAATCAATGCGATACAGAGCGCTCCCGTTTGTTTGGTCCAACCGCGTGAGGTCTATGACCTGCTCACTGGAGCGGAGCGAAGCCTCGAACTGATCAAGCTCATCCCCATGTATCCAGACGTACGGTATTAACCGTCGAGACGCCGGGACAACGCGCTCCATCTCGATGTGGGCGACGGGGTCACGGGCAAGTACTTCACCGAGGAGAAACTCATCGCCATCGATAGTGAACTCCACAACAATGCTCATACCCGACCTATCGGTGTCACGTAGTATGAATACTCGTTAGGCGACCCCGACGTGGACAGTTGTGAGACACGCGCCCCGTATCTTGCGTGCCGTTCAGAACCTCTCTTTGAACTGGCAGGCCAACCAGTAACGATGATTTTACGGAGACAACAAGATCGAAAGGGCAGACCGGGTGACGTCCGGTTAGTCGTCGCCCTGCGCGTCAACGATCACGACTTCGCCGTCCTCGACGGAGACGTTGATGAGCGTCTTCACGTTGTAGTCGGTCTGGTCGAGCTCGTTGTCGCCCGCCTTCTTGATCACGGCGACGACGTCGACGACATCGGCGCCGACCTCGATCGTCAGCGCGTCTAAGATCGCCTTCATCGTGCCGCCCGTCGAGAGCACGTCGTCGAGGACGAGCACGCGGTCGCCCTCCTCGACGTCGTTGATGTACATCTCCGACTCGGAGTAGCCGGTCTCCTGGAACAGCGGGACCTCGCCGTCGAGGCCGTACTGGCGCTTGCGGATGACGACCAGTGGGATGTCCGTCATCAGCGAGAGCGCGGTGGAGATGTGGATCCCCATCGCCGCGGGGGTGACGATCTTGTCGACGTTCTCCAGCTCGGCCTTCCGGATGATCCGGATGACGATCTCCCGGAGGAGTTCCGGTTTGAGCATGGGAACCCCGTCGCTGATCGGGTGGACGAAGTACTGGTACTCGCCTTTCTCGATGATCGGCGCGTCGAGGAGCGACTGCCGCAACTGGTCCATGTCGACGGTACTCGGGCGGATTAATAAAGCGTGGCGGTTACGTCGCCCGGTGCGGACCGATACCACGCAGCGGTCGGATGCGTGTGCTGTCACGGCTCGTCTCGAAACGACAAGGGATCGGGTGCGGCTACCGCCAAAGCCCCAGCCGCGAGGGCGGTGCACGCTCGCTGCGCGCTTCAGTCGCTCACGACGTTCGCTCCCTCCAGTGCTTACGTCGTCATCAGAACGCGAAGCGTTCTGATTGGCTCACGAGAGCTCCGCTCTCGTGAACGCCTGCGCCGCTCTCGCGGCTGCCCCTTTGAGTCCCGCCCCGCACCGCCCGGCACCGCAGCCTCACGCCTCCCCAGCCTCGCCGCTCGCGCCTTATAAAGGCGCTCGCGGGCTCCCTCGCACGCGCTCCTCGCGCCCAGAGGGCGCTCGGAGGCGCGCGCCACCACACCCCTATCTTTCTTCGAGGAGAGGATCCCGCCGTTTACGGCGGGAGTGAATCCGACAAGTCCTCTACAGACCACGTTCTGACGCTGATGCGGATATTTATGTAGCGTCACGTCGTAGCATGACGTACACCGAGGCGGTTTCACCGCCACCTAAATGCACAATATCGGGACTCCGAGAATCAGAACGTTCGAGACACCCTCTCGAACCGCTGTGGTGTCTCGGTCAAGATAACTCCGAGTCCCCCCTGCCGGGGGATAGGAGTAACGGCGGTGTGGCCCCGTCCTCAGAAATCTTCGATTTCTGATGGGCTGCACGAGAACAGTGTTCTCGTGAACGCCATCGGCTCGTCATGCCGACGAGTCGTCAACCAGCAAATATCCCAACCCAGCGGTGCGGTACCGTGGGAAGCCCCGTCGTTTACGACGGGGAGGAGGTCACGCCGATCCGGTCCGCACCAGCGCCTACTCGAAGTCGGGCTCCCGCTTCTCTAGGAACGCCGCCATCCCCTCGCGCTGGTCGTGCGTGCCGAACAGGCCGGACCACGCCCGACGCTCTAAGGCGAGCCCGCCCGCCTGGGTCCCGTCGCGGGCAGCGTTGAGCGCCTCCTTCGCCGCGCGCATCGCGAACGCGGGCTTCGCGGCCAACTCCTGTGACAACGCCTCGATCCGATCGTCGAACGCGTCGTCGTCGACGACCTCGCCGACGAGACCGATCTCTGCGGCCTCCGTCGCGTCGATCCGCTCGCCGAGGAAGACGAGCCGCCGCGCGGTCTCGTCGCCGACCAGCCGCGAGAGCCGCTGGGTCCCGCCCCAGCCGGGGATGAGCCCGAGGTCGATCTCGGTCTGTCCGATCACGGCGCGGTCGGCGGCGACGCGGAGGTCGCAGGCCAGTGCGAGCTCACACCCCCCGCCAAACGCGTACCCGTCGATCGCGGCGACCGTCGGCGCCGGGAACGACTCTATCGCGTGCGCGACGCGGTGGCCCAGTTCGGCGTACGCCTGCGCCTCCGGCGTCGACAGCTCGACCATGTACGAGATGTCCGCGCCCGCGACGAACGCCTCGTCGCCGGCGCCGGCCAACACGAGCGCGCGGGCGCCAGCCGCCTCGGCCTCCGCGAGCGCCGCCTCGATCGCTTCGAGCGTGTCGACGGTGAGCGCGTTGAGCTGGTCCGGCCGGTCCACGGTGATCGTCGCGACGTCGCTGTCGTCGTCAACGTCGAGTCTGATCGTGTCCCACGTCATACGGGCCCGTCTCGCGGCGGGGTGAAAACCGTTCGCCAGCCGGGGGTCGAGCGGGGGTCGAGGAGCAAGGGGCGTTCAGGGTCTCGCAGCGACCGCGTTCAGATTTGCTCTCGCGCGTCGATCTCGGTGTAGATGTACCACGCGACGCTGTAGGCGCCCATAAACAGCAGGTAGCCGACCACGAGCCCGACGAGCTGGCGGGAGCCGAGCCCGTCCGGCAGTGTCCGCGAGAGGAGCGCCAGCGCCACGCCGAACACGACGAGCGAGAACAGGCCCGAGAGGGCGTACACGCCCAGATCGGAGGTGAGACGTTCGCGCACGGACCCACCAACGGCGTCACCTTATAAACGCCCGTCGGTCGCGGCGAGACGGGGCGGGCGGTGCCCGTTCGGGCGCGACCGTCCGGACGCCCCGTTGCCCGGATTGCAACCCATATATGCCCTCGGCTACACGGTTGGGTATGAACGGGAATCGGTTCGGTCGGCTCTTCCAGGTGACGACGTACGGCGAGAGCCACGGCGACGCGATGGGCGTGACGGTCTCGGGCGTCCCCGCCGGCGTCGAACTCGACGAAGCGGCGATCCAGGCGCAGCTCGACCGGCGCAAGCCGGGACAGTCGATGATCACGACCTCTCGGGGCGAACCCGACGAGGTCGTCGTCAACTCCGGCGTGCAGGACGGGTACACCACCGGCACGCCGATCGGCATGGTGATCCAGAACAAGGACGCGCGCTCGGGGAAGTACGAGCCGTACGTCACCGCGCCGCGCCCTTCGCACGGCGATTACACCTACTCCGCGAAGTTCGGCACGCGCAACTGGGGCGGCGGCGGGCGCTCCTCCGCGCGCGAGACTGTGAACTGGGTCGCCGCCGGCGCGGTCGCCGAGCAGGTGCTCGACGCCTCCGAGTACGACGTGGAGATCAAAGCCCACGTCAACCAGATCGGCGACGTCGAGGCCGACGACGTGAGCTTCGAGCAGCTGCTGGAGCGCAGCGAGGAGAACGACGTGCGCTGTGCCGACCCCGAGGCGGCCGCCGAGATGCAGGAGCTGATCGAGGAGTACCAAGCACAGGGCGACTCCATCGGCGGCTCCATCTACTTCGAGTGCCGCGGCGTCCCGCGCGGGCTCGGCGCGCCCCGGTTCGACAGCTTCCCCGCCCGGCTCGGGCAGGCGATGTTCTCGATCCCGGCGACGACCGGCGTCGAGTACGGGCTCGGACGGGACGCGACCGGCGTCGCCGGCAGCGAGCGCAACGAGGACTGGACGTTCGACGACGGCGAGTCGTTCGACCACGTCGAAAGCGAGGAGGGCGACCCGGTCCCCGTCGGCAACGACCACGGCGGGCTGCAGGGCGGGATCACGACCGGCGAACCCATCTACGGCGAAGCGACGTGGCACGCGCCCACCTCGATCCCCAAAAAGCAGCGCTCCGCCGACTGGGAGACGGGCGAGGAGAAGGACGTGCAGGTCGTCGGCCGACACGACCCCGTCCTCCCGCCGCGGGCCGTCCCCGTCGTCGAGGCGATGCTGTACTGCACCGTCCTCGACTTCATGCTGCTCGCCGGCCGGATCAACCCCGACCGCGTCGACGCCAACTCGGGGCAGTACGACACCGACTACCACCCGAGCAGTCCGGATAACGAGTAGCGGACGAAGGCTCGGATTGGAGAAACTCGACGCTATGAGAACTTGACGGCTCTTTCGCCGCGTTATCGCGTCTCGTTCAACAGTTCGATGCCGCGCTCGATCACCGCGTCGGTAACGAACAGACTCGTCTCTCGTTGAAGCGCTCGCATGCTTGACGCCGCCTCGTCAACGTTGAGGTACCCACGGGCGTGGGCGAGAGCGATGACGCCGACCGACTCGTGTACGTCGACTCCGGCGCCCGATGCCGATTTCCGAGCTGCGAGGTCGTCGGTCAACAGAGTGAGATCACGCTCCGTCGCGACCGCTATCGCCGCACTCTCACCGGCGTCTAACTCGTCTGTCTCTCTTGGTTTACCGTCGACTTCGACGAGTTCGTACGAGATGTCGACCAGTCCGCTCGGAACGCCGCCCGCCTCGATCTCGGCGTACACCGTCTCCGGAACGAGGAGTTCGTCGAACGCCGAAAGGAGTTCGAGTGAGTCGATCTCTCCGAGATGAATGAGCGGCCCGGAATCCGAAACGGCCGCGAGCGTCACGCGTTTAAGCCCCAGTCGATGTCTTCCTCCACGATCTGCTGTTCCCGGCCTGCGCGTTCGACTTTCGTCCGGCCGACGTACTCGATCGCCTCCTCGCGATCGATTTCCCCGCTGAGATATCGTTTTAAAACGAGATCCTCCCACAGGGCTTCGAGTCCCTGCTCAAGGGCGCGTTCGAAGACCTCTGATTCCGGGAGATCAGTCGCCTCCGCGATCTCTCGAACGCGGTCAGATAGTTCTGCGGCCATAATTGAATATTACCCGGCAACGGTGTTAAATGCATGTTCCGCGCTGGGGGCGCGTGTCGGTTCGAAACAGCAGAAACACAGATTGTCGCGACTCTCACTCCCCCGGCGACCACTCGCAGGCGTCGCCCGCGGTGAGCTCGTTCTCGTCGATATGCGTCGCGAGGCAGGCGTAGTTACAGAAGTAGGCCGGCGAGCCGCAGTCGTCGTCGCAGTCGCGCACGCAGATCGCGTCGTGTTCGAAGATCCGCGAGCCGCAGTAGGCGCACGGCTGGTCGGCGTCGGGCGTGGAAATAGTCGTGGACATGTCCGCAAGAAGGGCGTGCCGGGTTGAAAAGGCGTCGACACGGCGAACCTGGATGCGACGAGGGAGTCGCCCGGCGCCGCGGTCACCGCTCGAACGCGCTCCGGAGGTCCCGGCCATACGCGCCGACGGCGACCCCGAGCGTCGCGAGCGCGCCGACCGGGATCACGGCGAGCCACCCGGACGTGGTCCCGACGCCGAACCGGGTCGCGACGCCGACGGAGACCCACAGGCTCGCGGCCGCCGCGAGCGCGAGGAGTCCGCCGGTGACGCGTCGGTCCTCACGCCCGAGTGCGGCTCCCGCCGTCGCGCTGGCCGCCGCGAGCAGGTGAAAGCCGATCGCGAGCGGCCACGCCTGGATCGACGCCGGGAGCGACCAGAACGAACGCGGCTGGTCGAGGAAGTACGTCCACACCGGGTAGCCGCCGCTGCCGAGGCCGGGCCCCGCCGTGCTGAGAAAGCCCCAGAGACTCACGAGCGTGAGGGTATCACCGGGGATCACCGCCATCGGGACCGCGAGGAGGGCGACGACGAGGACCCAGCCGATCCGACGGGAGACGCGGCCGCTGGAATCGGCGGTGTCGACGCGGTCGACAGGGTCGACAGAGTCGTCCCGCCCCGGTCGACGCTCGCTCGTCGCCTCCGACTCCCGCCCCTCAAACATGTCCTCGACTCGGGGGCCCGCGGGTAAGTATCGACCGGAGGCGACCTCGCGTCCGGAGACGCATAACGTTCTTTGAGGCGGGGGTCGCTTACTCCGGTATGCAAGTCACCGTCGTCGGAAGCGGTTACGTCGGAACGACCCTCGCGGCCTGCCTCGCGGACGCGGGTCACGACGTGACCGCCGTCGACATCGATTCGGACGTGGTCGCGGCGATCAACGACGGGCACGCGGCCATCCACGAGCCCGGCCTCGACGACCTGCTGGCCGAACACGTCGGGGATCGGCTCCGCGCCACGACCGAGTACGAGAGCGTTCCGGACGCCGACGTGACGTTCCTGGCGATCGGCACACCGTCGAACGATGACGGGAGCATCGACCTCGGGGGCCTCACCGCGGCCGCGGAGATGACCGGCGAGGCGCTGGCGGGGGCTGGCGACGTCGCTTCGTCCCCGAACCCCGATGACCGCCACCTCGTCGTCGTCAAGAGCACGATCACGCCGCCGGGCGTCGCGCAGGTCCGCGAGGCCCTGCTTGCGGGCGCGGGCGACGCGGCCGACCGCGTCGAACTCGCGACCAACCCGGAGTTCCTCCGAGAGGGCTCCGCAGTCGACGACTTCCAGCACCCGGACAAGCTCGTCTTCGGGACCGAGTCCGAGTGGGCGACGGAGGCGTTAGAAAGTCTTTATGAGCCGTTGGTCGCTGCGACCGACTCGGACGTGCCGGTGATCCGGACCGACCCCGAGACGGCCGTGATGATCAAGTACGCCAACAACGCGTTCCTCGCCGCGAAGATCTCGCTGGTGAACGATCTGGGAAATATCTGCAAGCAGTTCGGGATCGACGCCTACGAGGTGATGGACGCAATCGGACTCGACGACCGAATCGGGGCGAAATTCCTGCGCTCGGGGGTGGGGTGGGGCGGGAGTTGTTTTCCCAAAGATGTCGATGCAATTAGGGCGGCAGCCCGCAAAGCGGGGTACGAGCCCGCGCTCCTCGACGCCGCGGTCGCGGTGAACGACGGCCAGCCGGAGCGCATGCTCGAGCTGCTCGATTCGCACGTCGACGTCGCGGGCGAGCGCGTCGCGGTGCTCGGGCTCGCTTTTAAACCGGGCACCGACGACATCCGGAACTCGCGGGCGATTCCGATCATCGAGGGGCTGCAGGCGCGGGGCGCCGAGGTCGTGGGCTACGACCCCGTCGCGACCGACAACATGCGCGAGCGGTTCACCGACATCGCGTACGCGGACTCAGCGGCCGCCGCGCTGGAGGGCGCGAGCGCGACGCTCGTCGTCACCGACTGGGACGAGTTCGCGGCGCTCGACGACGCCTTCGACGCGATGAACGATGCGGCGACGGGGGATCCGGTCGTGATCGACGGCCGCCGAATCATCGAGCGGCGCGACGGCCTGACGTACGAGGGGCTCACCTGGTAGTGCCGGCGACTGCCGACGCCGGAGCGGGTGACAGACAGTTCGATTCGGCTCCGCGGAGACGCCTGATCGGTGTTCGATGCGGATACTGTGCAGTGTGTGGCACACAGCTATACGACGACCGGACGCACTGTGGTCCTCCTACACGCAAACTCCGGGGTTTCCGAACAGAAGTGAGACGGGTCACTCCCCCGTCCTTCCCTCTGCGGACGCGACGTTCGTGACCTCGAGGCCGCCCGAGAGTTTCGTGTTGGGATACGGGATGTCGATGCCCTCGGCGTCGAAACGGTGCTTGACCGCTTCGGCGAACTGCGAACGGACCGCCGGATAGCTGCTTTCCGACGGGTCGATCCAGACGCGTCCCGAGAGAATGACCGCCGAGTCGCCCAGTTCCGCGAGGGGAGCGGTCGGCTTCGGAACATCGAGGACCCCGTCAATACGCGCGCCCTCCTCGACGATGACGGTCCGCGCTCGGGTGATATCTTCGTCGTATTCGACGCCGAACCCGACCGACACCCGGCGTCGATCGTTCGTGACGTTGTTGATAACCGTCGCGTTAGCGAGGTCGCTGTTCGGCACCGTCATCAGTTGATTGTCAAGCGTGTCGAGTTTCGTTACCCGGAGGTGGATCTCGCGGACCACGCCGTCGTTCCCGTTCCATTCGATCCAATCGCCGACCGTGAACGTCTTTTCCTTGATGACGAACACGCCGGCGACGAAGTTCGCGATGAGGTCCTGTGCGGCGAAGCCGATCGCGAGCGTGAGCGCCCCTCCCAGAGTCGCGAACGCGGCGAGAACGGTCCCGAATCCGGCAATCGCTGCGGCCAGGGCAGCTGCGAAGATGGTCATCACCCCGACAGTCATACTCGCAGCGAACCCGACGAGCGTCTCGTCGAACTCCCGACGTTTGAGGCTGCTTTCGACCGTTCGAGTGACGACAGAGCGGCCGAGTCGGTACACGACGAGAAACACGATGACGAATAGTAGCGTCTTCACAATCGCGCTCGTGAGTGCCGGAATATACTGCTGTAGGTCAACTGAGACCCCTTGTTGTATCAGTACCATCCCCACGGTCCGGTGGTGTCGAGGACACTCTGTTATTTACCCGTTGACCGGCCGCTTTGGTGAGCGTACGTGGTGCTCGGCGCGACTCACACCGACTCGTGATCGGCTTCGAGATCTCCTGTAGTATCGCAGCCAGAAAGCGCATCGTACTATACGTTATTAGAATGTTATTCGGTCGGAAAACAGCGTCCTCTGCGGCGGTGCGCAGTACGTGTCTCGGGCTCAGCCAACATCTCTGATTCGGATCACTTACCAAAGCAAACGAATTTCTAGCGAAGTATGAACTGAATTGAACGATGTTTAGTATTTTTTATGTGAACTGGCGTATTATGCCGCGTGCGAGAAACTACCACGTTTGAACGCGAATCGAACCGTCCCGGGAGCCGCACCGCTGCGGTGGCCGGAGCGATCCTCGCAGTGCTTGGAGCGCTCGCGGTGATCGCTCCGTTTGGGACGGGACGTTCGCTGTCCGTTTTACTCGGTGTTGTCCTCGTTGCCGGCGCGATTATTCTCGCTGCCGGTGCGATTGCACACGTACTACACGCCCTCTCTGTGGCAACGCTCAGAGAGACGGTCGGCCAGAGAACACTTGCCGTCCGCTACGCCGTCACCGGAACAGTCTGTACCGCGAACGCGGTTGCACACCGCCCAGCGGAGTCAAGGATGAAGTCGCCGCTCAGTACAGTCCGCCCCGATCGTCTCACGGAGGACCCCCGACCATGAGCCAACAACTCCCTGAAGAGTGGTTTCTCACGGACACGCGGGTCAACGCGGCGATCGCGTGGGTGCTCGTCGGCGCGCTGGTCGTCGTCGCGATAACCGCGTTGCTGGAGTTCTCGCTCGGCCGGATGGCGCTGGCTGCCGTTGCGGCGTTCGTCGCCGTCACCCCAGCGCTCGTCGAGAGAACGTGGACCCGAACGGTTCCGTGGCCGTTGTTACTGATCTGTGCGATTCCCCTCTCGACGGGAGCGCTCGGGGTCAGCTTCCTCGCCGATGTCATCACCGGTCTCAGCATCGCCGCGCTGGGGATGCTCGTGGTCGTTGCGTTCCAGTCGACGGGATCGGTGCGGATGACGCCGAACTTCGCCGTGTTCTTCGTCGTGTTCGCCACGATGGCGTCTGCAGGCCTCTGGGCGATTCTGGCGGCGGGGTCGGCCTACTATTTCGAGACGGCCTTCATCGAAACGAACGACGAGCTGATGATGATTTTCAACGCCGCGGCACTGGCGGCGTTCGTCGCCGGCGGCGTCTTTCGGCTGTACTTCCAGCGACAGCTCAAGACAAACCTCGACCACGTCGGCGGCGAAGGGGTGAGCGCGCGATGAGCATTCGGACCCGCATGCAGGTCTCTCATGGCACGCAAGTGGGAATCGTCAGAGTTCTCCAGGTGCTGTTAATCGCCATTCTCGGGTTCGGACTGTACACCGGCAACGTCGTGATCGCGTTCGACGCCGCGATCGGGCTCTTCATCACACAGTTGCCGGCGCTCTTAGAGCGTCGGTACCAGATCGTCATGGACGTGTGGCTCGTCATCTGGATCACGACGGCGGTGTTCTTACACGCGTTCGGGACGGTGCCGCTCCCCGGACTCGACTTCGAGAGTCTGTACGGCGCGACGTGGTGGTGGGACCATCTGACCCACGCGCTGTCCTCGTCGATCGTCGTCGCATCGGGCTACGCGGCGACGCGGGCCCTCCAAGAACACACCGAACACATCCAGCTGGGCCCGAAGTTCATGTTCGCGTACCTGCTGATCTTCGTATTGGCCTTCGGCGTCCTCTGGGAGCTCCTTGAGTTTTATATCGCCGTGGGCGCGGACCTGTTCGGCATCCCCCAAGTGCTCACGCAGTACGGCCTCGATGACACCGTTCTCGACCTCATGTACAACAGCATCGGCGGCATGCTCGTCGCCGTCTTCGGGACGCGACACCTGGTCGGGATCTCCGATCAACTGGGCGATCGACTCGAGTCGCGGTCGGCAAACCGCTGACGCTTGTGGTCAGGGCGCGTCCCAGATCTGCCTTCAGCATCTCGGTGTTGCCATCAGGGCCGCCCCGAGTCGCGTGGGATGAACGCCGAAGCGACGAGTGTGAGCAACGCGAAGAAGACGAGGAGCAGCAACGTTGCCCGGTGTGCGCCGATCATGGCCGCCTCGAAGACGCCGTCGAGCAGTTCACGTTCGGCGGGGGCCAGCCGATCCAAGAACGCTTGCTGGGTCGACGCGGTCGCCGTCTCGGAGGCCCGTTGCAGTGCGCGTGCGAGTTCGTCGCGCCGCGCCACCGACACCGCGACACCGCCCGCCCGGAGCACGCCGTCTACCACCCCCCGATAGAACTGCCCAAGTAAAAAGGCTCCAACGACGGCCGTGCCCAACGCGTATCCGAGCATCCCGACCGCGTTCATTACGCCCGACGCCTCTGAGGAATCCGTCTGGGGGACGGCCGATAACGTCGTGTTGACGAGCTGCGGCATGAGCAGTCCGACGCCGACGCCGACGACCGCCATCGGCACCGCCATGCTCATCGCGGTCTGTTCCGGCGCGGTTCGCTCGAACAACAGCAGGAGCCCGAGACCCACGAGCGCGACGCCGACCTGGATGAGCGTCTTCGGCGAGACGTAGTTTCTCCAGCCGGTCGTGAACGTCGAGACGAGCAGCGTCCCGACTGAGAACGGGAGCATCGCGACCCCGGCCCCGAACGCGGTGTACCCGAGTCCCGACTGGAGGTACACCGGGACGACGAAGATGAACCCGGCCATGACGAGCGACCGGGCGCCGAACGTGAGCGAGCCCGCGGTGAACGCGCGGTTCCTCAGTATCCGCATCGGGACGAGAGGTGAGCCGCCGACCCGTTCCAGCCGGAGTTCATACTGGGCGAACGCGGCGAACGCGAGTAACCCCACTCCGATCAACCAGACCGCCGGCGACGTGCCGAAGGGGGTGAACGGGACACCGAAGACGACGAACGGCCGCGTCGCGACCAGCCACCCGAACTTACCGGCTAGGAGGAAGCCGACGACGAGCGACGTCGCGCCGACCACGGAGAGGGCGGTCCCGCCCAGATCGAGGGAGCCGCGCTCCTGTCCCAGCGGGGCTGCGCTCACGTAGCGAACGAACACGAGCGCGACGGCGACGACGACCGCCTCGAGGGCGAATCCCCACCGCCAGCTGGCGAAGGTCGTGAGCGCGCCGCCGAGTATCGGTCCGACCGCGGCGCCCGTCGCGTTCACGCCCGCGAGTAGCCCGAGCGCCTTCGCCCGGTCCGTTCCCTCGTAGGTGACCACGAGTACGGTAAAGGTAAGCGGCATGAGCACGGCCGACGCGGCGCCCTCGATGACGGACCAGCCGACGTACAGCACTGCGGGGCTCCAGCTGACGGCCGCGAGCAACGTCCCGGCGGCGTAGACGACGAGCGTGACCTGCATCAGTCGCCGGACGCCGTAGATCGACGGGAGCTTGCTCCCGGGGAGCATCAACGCCGCCATCACGAGCGAGTAGATCGCGATCGCGCCTTGGACGACGGGGACGGTGGTGTCGAGATCCGAGACGATCGCGGGGACGGCGACGTTCATCAGCGTCGAATCGATGACGGCGATAAACATCGCCAAGCTCACAGCGATAGCCGGGCCCCAGTACGCCAGTGCGCCCTCCCGTCGTTCCGGTGCGTCGGCGTCGCGTCCGAGCGCTCCCTCTTCGGCAGTCATCGCGAGGCTCCAAACGCGACCGGTCGATCCGGGTGTCTCCTCGGCGTTTTCATAGTCACCGCCCGTGGTCCGGCACGCTCACCGCGACTGATGGCGTGCGAGTAACGTACCGAGACGAATCGCCCGCCGGGCGTCCCGAAGACGGCTAAGCGGGGTCTGTCGGAGAAGGGAAACAACGCGTGTCGCATGTGGTAGCGGGGGATCACTCGTGCATTCGTTTCAGACGGCAACGGTGGTCGCTGGGGAACCCGGCGTTGCCGGGGAAAAGCCGTCAGCGGCTTATCCGGTGACTTCCTCGGCGGCGAAGGTCTCGCGCAGGTGGTCCTCGTCGTCGGGACTGAGGTTGGTCTCGATGATTTCGAACGCGTACTCGAAGTCCGACAGCTCCTGTTTGATGCGCTCTGCGTTGCCTTCTCGGGCCAGCAGGAAGAGCGCGGAGTTCCCGGGTTCGATCGCGTCCCGCGTCTCCTTGATAAAGTCGTCGTCGATGCCGATGTCGCCGAGCTTTCCCGTAATTGCGCCCATCGTCGAGCCGGCCAACAGGCCGAGCCACGGCGCGAAAAACAACAGCCCGATCAACATGCCCCAGAAGGCGCCGCCGAGCGCTCCCGCGCCCACGAGGCTGTGGGCTTGTTTGACTTTTGCGCGCCCTTTCTCATTGCGGACGACCACCGCGGCGTCCTCGAGTTTGACCAGCTCCCGCTTTTGTAACTCGTACATTCTATCGCGCATCGCCTCTGCACCGCCTATATCGCCGAATCTGAGCACAACCAGTGAACTCATACATCTATTAGCATGTGGGATATATTAGTTAATTAGTATCAATCAAACAAAATAGCAGCTTAACTCGGCGTACACTGTGTAATAAGTCGTATTTGACCATTTCTCATTGGGTTTAGGTTGTCGGTATATTGCCACATAGAACCGGGTTGTGAACAGAACAACACGAGATAATTATTACTTTTGAAACAAAACTACGGGTATGTTCGTCGGGCACAGTCTCGCGGCGTTCGCCGTCGGAGCGCTGGTCGCGAGACGCTTCGGTGTCAGCCGAGACCGGGCGCTCCAGCTCGGCGCGTTCGCTGCGCTGTTCGCGTTCGTGCCTGACGTGGATATCGTGTACGCTCCGGTCGGGTTAGCCCTTGGGTCCGTTCAGGCGATCGACCCGAACGCGTTCTGGAACACGGCGAACATCGTCCATCGAGGCCCGACGCACTCGCTCCTCTTCGGAGGCGTTCTCGCGGTCGCCGTTGCGCTCGTCGCCACGGATCGACGAGTGGGGCACGTTGCCGGCGCGGGTGTCGTTGCGGGGCTGATCGCCGTTGCCGATGTGACCGGTGGCGGTGTCGTCGCGGGAATCACCGCGGTGTACGCTGTCGCCGGCGTGGTGGTCGCGCTGGTCGCCCGGCAACGCGGCGTCTCAGCGGTAGGGGTGCTGGCTGTCGCGTCTATCGGGTTGCTCTCGCATCCGTTCGGGGACCTCGTTACCGGCAGCCCGCCGCTGTTTTTGTATCCGTTCGATGCGACGCTGGTGAGCCACCGGATTACCCTGCACCCCGATCCGACACTGCACCTGCTCGCGGCGTTCCTCATCGAGATCGGAACCGTTTGGCTGGGAATATGGACGTACGCTCGCTCGCACGGCGTTCCGCTCCGCCGAGTAGTTCACCCGCGGGCGGGGTTCGGGACGGGGTACGCAGGGGCTGTCTTCGTTATTCCGCCGCCGACGATCCACAACGCAGCAGCGTTCGTGTTCAGCGTCCTCGCGCTGAGTGTGATCGGCGCCGGGATTTCGTCTCACCCGTTTACGAGACCGATCGATACGCTGGGAACCGTTGGGACCGGGACGGCGATAATGACCCTCGCGGCGATCGGGTACGGCGTCGCGTACGTGCTCTTTTAAGACGCCGGCCGCCGGGTGTTCTCGCCCCGAGACCGAGTCAGGAGTCTAACTCGAAGCGGACAGTACGCAGTCGTCGCCGACGTGTGAATTAATTAATAAATACATCGTAAGGGCTTAAAAAATACTACATTATTAATAGTGTTGGATATCTACTGGCGTTTTGGGATGAGCACTGACGACCACAGCCACGATACGGAACAGAGCGGTCACGAACATCACGAAGTCGAGGGGCCGGGGTATCCGACGCCGGCCGCGATGCGGACCGAGAGCGGTCGCGAGGAGACGGCGTACGTGATGGCACCGCGAGTAGGCATGGAACAGGAGGGGCCGGACATGATCGGCGTCGTCGACCTCGACCCCACGTCGGACACCTACAGCGAACTGATCGACACGGTCGAGATGCCCAACAAGGGCGACGAGCTCCACCACTTCGGCTGGAACGCCTGTTCGTCGTCGTGTCACGCCGAGGGCCTCTCTCGACAGTATCTGGTCGTTCCGGGCCAGCGTTCCTCGCGCATTCACATCGTCGACGCCGAGGACCCGCGCGAGCCCGAGATGGTGAAAGTGATCGAACCGGAGGAGGTGTTCGAACACGACCTGTCCGCGCCGCACACGGTCCACTGCGTCCCCGGCGGAAAGATCGTCATCAGCATGCTCGGCGACGCGAACGGCGAGCTTCCCGGCGGGTTCCTACAGTTGGACCAGGACGACTTCAGCATCGACGGCCACTGGGAGGCCGACCGCGGCGAGATGGAGATGAACTACGACTACTGGTACCAGCCCCGCCACGACGTCATGGTCTCCACCGAGTGGGCGGCGCCGAACACCTACTACCCGGGGTTCGACCTCGACGACGTCGAGGCGGGCAAGTACGGCGACAGCATCCACATCTGGTCGTGGGACGACCGCGAGCACATCCAGACGCTCGAGTTCGGCGAACAAGGGCAGATCCCGCTCGAGGTTCGGATGAGCCACAACCCCGAGGAACGGCAGGGGTACATCGGCGCCGCGCTCTCCTCGAACATCATCCGCTTTTACGAGACGTCCGACGGCACGTGGGACTGGGACGTCGTCATCGACGAGGACCCGCGCGAACACGAGGACTGGGACATGCCGGTGCCGCCGCTCGTCACGGACATCCTGCTGTCGCTAGATGACCAGTATCTGTTCTTCGCGAACTGGCTCCACGGCGACGTTCGGATGTACGACGTGAGCGACGCGGGCGATCCGCGGCTGGTCGATCAGGTGTGGGCCGGCGGCCTCTTCGGCGACCGCCAGACGATACAGGGCGAGGAGATCCGCGGCTCGCCGCAGATGCTCCAGCTCTCCCGGGACGGCAAACGGCTCTACTGGACGACGTCGCTGTTCTCGTCGTGGGACAACCAGTTCTTCCCGGACATCGCCGAGGAGGGGTCGCTGATGCTCAAAGCCGACGTCTACCCCGACGAGGGGCGGTTGGAACTTGACGAGGAGTTCCTCGTCGACTTCGGTGACGCCCCCGGCGGACCCGCACGCGCACACGAGATCCGCTGGCCGGGCGGCGACTGCACGAGCGACGTCTGGCAGTGATTCACCGTGACGGACGCGACACCCTACGCCGTCGAACTCGTCCGCTCGGACGGGCGGACCGAGACGCTTCGAGTCGAGGCCGGTGAGACGATCGTCGACGCGGCGGACCGGGCCGACGTGGCCGTTCCGTACGGCTGTCTGTACGGGGCGTGTGGCACCTGCATCGCGGAGGTACTCGACGGCGACGTGTGCCATCAGGCGCCGCCGCGGGGGCTGAAACCGTCTGCCCTCAATGACGGGTACGTCCTCCCCTGCGTCGCCGCGCCCGAGTCCGACTGCCGACTGCGCGTCGGCCACGGGATCCAAGCCGAGGTCGTCGGGACGCCTTGGAAGTAAGGTTCTCCCCGGCGACGGACGCCTCTCGGAACGAACTGGAGGACGCAGAACGCGTCTCTCGCCGGTGAGTTCGACGAGTCGTTCAACGAGCTGTTTAGCAAGTCATTCGATTTATATATCTCGGCCGAAACGTGAGCCCATGGCGGCCCTCCACGCTCTCCGTCCGGCAGTCGGCGGCATCGTTCGCAACCCGATCCTCCTGCTCGTCACGGCGCTGTACGGGCTCGTACAGGTCCCGAGCTTCCTCGTGCCCTCAGCGCAGCCGATTCTGGCGGCGCTCGTCTCGCTCGCCACGTTCGGCGTCTTCCTCCTCGCCCTCCCCTTCTTCCAGGGCGGACTGCTCGGGATGGCGAGCGAGGCGATCGCGGGACGGACCGGAGTCGGCACGCTCGTCGCCGAGGGGAGAGACAACTACCTGGCGCTGTTGCTCGCGTACCTCGTGCTGCTCGCGATCAACTTCGCCTTCGGGTTCGTCGCGTTCATCGGCGGGCTGATCGTCGTCATCGGCGGCGTAGCGTCCATGCCTACGGGCTCGCCGGGCGCCCCCGCAGCCGGTATCGACCCGACGCTGCTCGCTCTCCTCGCGGTCGTCGTGGGCGGCCTGGTCCTCGTGTACCTCCTCGTCACCTTCTTCATCCAGTTCTACGCCCACGCGATCGTCCTCGACGACGCGGAGCTCATCGACGGGTTCCGGCGCAGCGTCGGACTCGTCCGGTCGAACCCCGTGAGCGTCGTCGGCTACACGCTGATCCTCCTCGCCGGGAGCGTCGTCCTCGGGACGCTGGGCGCGACCGCGTCGATCGTCCTCGGCCCGCAGTCCGCGGGGGCGGCCGCGACGCCGCTCGCCGACCTCGCGTCGGTCGACCCGACGCTTCCCCTGCTCGTCGTCGCCGGGGTCGGGTACCTCCTCCTGACGGGGGCGTTCGCCGCGTTTTACGCGACGTACTCGGTCGCGTTCTACGAGTCGACTCGGCCAGAAGCCAGCCCGTCTGACGGCCGCGACCGCCACCCCTAATCCGTCGTAGCCCCTCGGATCGGTATGAACACGCAGGACGGCGGCCACTACGACGCCGCGGTCGACGCGCTGGCGGCCAGGGAGTACGAGACGGCGGGGAACCGGTACACCCGCGGCGGCCGCCGCGTGCTCGCAGACCCGCGGCCGGGACTCGACCCCTTCGCGCCCGACGAGAAGGGCTGGATCGGCCAGGGACTCCGACACCTGCTCGCGGCCGCGGTGGCGTACCGCGTCGCCGGCGCGGACCCGCGGGCCACCCAGCGCGCCGTCGAGGGGATCGCCGCGACGCGCGACTTCCAGCGGGCCCTCGATGCGCCCGGGCAGGGCGCCTGTCTCGCGGAGTTCGTCGCCGACTTCCGGGTCGCCGGCGGGCTCGACGGCGCCGAGACGGCGTACGACGACGCCGCGGAGCGCTACGCGAGCGTCGGCGGCGAAATCGACTCGCCGCAGGCGCTCGCGACGACGCCGCTGTTCGGCGCCGCGGCCGCGACGATCAAGCAGGTCGCTCGCGGGCAGGCGAACGGCGAGATCGCGATCAAGTGGGAGGACCTCCACGGGTCGGACCCCTCGCAGGCTGGCGACTTCCTCGCGCACCGCGCCCGATTTAAAAAGCAGCGGTTCGGGGGGCTCGTCGAGAAGGCGGTCGCGGACGGCCATCTTGCGGCGCCGCGCGGGACGACGGAGTACGGCAACGAGACCAACCGGTGCCCGAACTGCGGGTCGAGCGACGTCAACTGGGCCGGCACCCAAGTCCTCTGTATGCGGTGTTCGACGCCGACCGAGACGGTCTGATCAGGCGGACAGGAGGCTCTCGCCGTCGAAGTCGCCGTCGTGCTCGACGTCCATCAGGTCGAGGATCGTCGGAGTCACGTCGAAGAGGTTCGACCCCTCGACCTCGAGGTCGGAGTCGGTCGAGTACAGAAGCGAGTTCTCGAACTTGTGCATCCCGTTGCGGGGCCCCTCGGTGAAGACGGCCTCCTTGCCGCCGAAGCCGGACTTCAGGTCGAAGCCGTCCGCGGGGATGACCACGAGGTCGGGCGCGATCTCGTCGTGGGCGCCGTCGAAGGCGTCCTCGCCGTCCACGATCCGCTTGCACACCTGTCGGCCGTCGGGGCCGGTGAGCGATTCGAGGTCGGAGCGGAGCTCGTCGCGGACCGCCTCGTACTCGGATTCGGGGACGACGCCCTCCGGCTCGCGGCCCTCCAGATTGAGGTAAAAACGGCCGGGAATGAGCGAGTACGCCCGGGTCTCGTCGTCGATGTCGGCGAGCGAGTCGTGGTCGTCGCCGTCGTACGAGAGCCATCCCTCGTCGGCGAGGAACTGGTTGCAGTTCGCCTCCCACACTAACTCGGTGAAGCCGTGGTCGGAGGCGACGATGAGGGTCGTGTCGTCGTCGAGCGAATCGCGGATCTCGCCGATGTACCCGTCGAGCGTCCGGTAGAACTCGAGGAACTCCTCGGCGTACTCGCCGTCGTTTGCGTAGTCGCCGAACAGGAAGTGGTTGACCCGGTCAGTGCTCATGAAGACGCCGAAGAAGAGGTCCCAGTCGTCCTGATCCAGGTAGTGAGTGAACACGTCGTAGCGGGCGTCGAGCGTCGCGTGCGCGTTCTCGACGAAGTCGGTCTTGTCGTCGTCGTGGCCGAGCTTCGCGTTCACGTCGATCCGGTAGTCGCGGTCTTCGAGGACCTGCCGGACCGCGTCGTCGCTCGCGGCCGCGTCGAGCGAAGGCGAGAGGAACCCGGAGACCTGTCGCTGGATCCGGCTCGACGGCGGGAACGTGACGGGGACGTTGAGGACGGTCGCGTCGCGGCCGTCGTCGGTGACGCGGTCCCACAGCCGCGTCGCCGACACGTGTTTGCCCATCGGAACGTACGTCTCGTAGGAGTCGATCTCGCGGTCCTGGAAGCCGTATACGCCGGTCTCGCCGGGGTTCACGCCCGTCGTGAGGCTCGGCCAGCACGCGCTCGACTCGGGCGGGACGATGCTCTCCAGTCGCCCCGCCGAGCCCGTCTCGGCGATGTCGGTCAGGTTCTCGAAGACGTCGGGGTGATCCTGCACGAGGTCATACGGTACGCCGTCGATGCCGAGGAAGACCACGCGCTCGTCGTCGTCGCCGCGTAGCCGGTCGAACAGTCCCATGCGCGGAGAGTGACCTCGAGCCGACAAATTCCTTGTGTTCTGGCGAGTGACGCCGCTATCTGCGGGTCCTGACAAGCCGTGCCGATTCAGAAGGCCTATTCCCCTCGGCGGAGACATATCCGGCGTATGACCGACGATTTCCCGGCGAGCGTCGACGTCGACTACGCCGACGGCGAGGGCGAGGATCCGGCGGACTACCCGTCGCTACAGCACAAAATCGAGAAGGCGATCGAGGTCACGCGGCAGGGGCTCGAACAGTACGACAACCCGGCCGTGATGTGGACGGGCGGGAAGGACTCCACGCTGACGCTGTACTTCATCAACCAGGTGGCCGAGGAGTTCGGCTACGAGAAGCCGACCGCCGTCTTCATCGACCACTTCCAGCACTTCGACGACATCACCGACTTCGTGGAGCGCTGGGCCGACGAGTGGGAGATCGACCTCGTGTACGCCCGCAACGACGACGTGGGCGCGTACGTCGAGGAACACGGCCTCGAACCGGGCGACGACATCCCGGTCGCGGAGCTGGGCGAGCAGAACCAACACCACATCCGCGACATTCTGGAGTTCGAGGAGGACACGTTCCCGTTCCTGCTCGACACCTACGTCGGGAACCACCTCCTGAAGACGGTCGCGCTCAACAACGCCTTAGAGGAGTACGACATCGACGGCGTGATTTCGGGGGTGCGGTGGGACGAACAAGAGGCCCGCGCCGACGAGACGTTCTTCTCGCCGCGTCACGATCCCGACCTGTTCCCGCCGCACGACCGCATTCAGCCCATCCTGCAGTTCGCCGAGGCCGACGTGTGGGACGCCTTCTGGAACTACGTCGTCCCCGACACCGTCGAGGCGTTCCCCGATGAGGGGTACATCCCGCAGTCCGACGACGACCTCCCCGAGGGCGTCTCACAGGAGGACGTGCCGATCTCGCCGAAGTACTTCGCCGGGTTCCGCTCGCTCGGTAGCGAGGTCAGTACCGAGAAGACGACCGAGGAGCCCGCGTGGCTCCAGGACCTCGAGGACACGACCGAGCGCGCCGGCCGCGCCCAGGACAAGGAAGACCTGATGGAGCGCCTGCGCGACCTCGGCTACATGTAACGCGGGCCGTCGAGCGCTTCGGTTTGATTTTGTTCTACGCTCCCCGCCGCCGCTCTGCTCGGCCGTCCTGCCCTCACCGCCCGCGGTCGTCGGACAGCTCGCCGACCGACACGGTGAAGCCGACGTCGCGGAGCCGGTCCGCGAGCGGGAGTCCGATCCCCGACGCCGGCGTCAACACGCCGCCGTCGAGCGGCGAGTCGACGTCGCCGGTCGCCAGACACGTCGCCGCCTCGCCGAGCATCCGCGCGGTCGCCCCGTACCCGGGGTCCCGATCGGCGCCGAACTCGACCTCGACGGTGAACGGGCCGTCCGCGGCCATCCCTCGCCCGAGCACGCGAATCAGGAAGTGTCCGGCTTCGGTCTCCGCTCTCGTCGGTCCCTCGCCGGGCTCCGGGAAGACGTGCCGGCGGAGCGCCGAGCGCAGCGGTCCGACGGACATGGCAGCCGTGAACGCGCCGAGCCCGCCGGCGACGAGGCCGGCGGTGACCGCTCCGGTGAGCCCGTCTCCGGTCGGCACGACTTCCGTGCATCGGAACTCGCGTCCCCACGGGTACTCGAGGAGGGCGTTGCTCCGTCGCACCACCCGCTCGTTCACCGCCGCCATCGGCGAGGGCGCCGTCCACGCCGAGCGCAGGGAGTCCTTCCGCGGGCGCCGCTGCTCGCCGGGGTCGACGCCGCTCCGCTCGCCGGGGGGCGCCAGCGAGTAGGGGTTCCGGAGGGTCTGCCGGGCCAGCGGGTCGGCGTCGGCCGCGTCGAACAGCTCGCCGAAGCTCGCGAGGGTGCCGCCGCTGACGCTCCCGCTCCCGTCTTCGAGGTAGATCCGGACCGTCTGACAGGACGCGTCGAACGTCTCCGCCGCGAACGACTGGGCGAGGAGCGTTCCGAGGTCCGCGGGCACGGAGTCGAACCCGCAGCTGTGGACGATCCGCGCGTCGGCGTCGACCGCCGCCTCGTGGTATCGGTCGACGATCTCGCGCACCCAGTTTATCTCGCCGGTGAGGTCACAGTAGTCCGTGCCGGCCTCGACGCAGGCCTCCACCAGCGGCGTGCCGTACGTCGTGTACGGGCCGACGGTCGTGCAGACGACCCGGGTGTCCCGAGCGATGGCCCGCAGGCTCTCGGAGTCGGTCGCGTCGCCCACGACGACGGGCACGTCGTCCCACGCGTCGCTGCGGGCGGTGAGGTCGTTGACCACCTCGTCGAGTCGATCGGGGCTCCGGCCGCCGACGGCCAGCGAGAGGTCGTCAGGGGCGTACCGTTCGGTCAGGTACTCGGCCACGAAGCGTCCGGCGACGCCCGTCGCGCCCCACACCACGATATCGTGTGTTCTGTCGGCGTCGGTCATGCTCGTGTCACTACGCGGGCGATGTGGTAAACTGGCGGGGTTCAGCGCGGCTCCCGTCGGTCCGTGGATCCACCGCTCCCCGCTAGGTGGGACCTACACCTCTTCAGAGGCGTCCTCGGAGTAGGGCTCACACACGAGTTCGACGCCCTCTTCGAAGCCGATCTGGGGCTCCCAGCCGGTCGCCTCGTGGAACGTCGAGTAATCGGCCATCGTGTCGTGGACGTAGCCGTCGAAGGGGCACTCGATACTCGGGATCGATATCGGTGTCGAACAGTTTGCTCACCGACATGACCGTTTGGTGAGACTTCACCGCCGGTCGTAGACACATTCACCGAGTTTCAACGAATTTGGTCACGCAGTTGGAGGACCAGAGAGATGCAGAGCAGATCGCCCCGGGTGAACGAGCCCTTCGCCAAAGCGTTATCACGCTTCACGGAGAAGTACAGCTATGAGCGTGACCATCCCCGTGGTTTCGACGCCGAACGTACTCGGTGGGAAGCCGCGAGTGGAGGGAACACGCGTCGGCGTCTGCCAAGTGGGATCGCTGGTCCGTGAGCACGATTGGTCGACGGCGGCCGTTGCCGAGGAGTTCGGTCTGACAGCCGACGAGATCGACGCCGCCCTCGAGTATTACGAATCGAACCCCGACGAGATGGAAACGATCGCCGAAGAGGCGGTAGCGACTCGTGACCGACTGGACGACGTGAGTCGCACGCCGCAGTGATGCGGCTGCTCTGCGACCAGAACGTCGCACGCCGGTATATCAACGCCTGCATCCAAGCGCCCGATCTTCAGGCAGTCACCGTTCGTGATGCACTCGATCCGCGTGCGACCGATCCCGACATCGCGGCGTACGCTCGCGAGAACGGGTACGTCGTGTTGACCGCGGACGACGACTTCTTCGAGCTGTCGGAGCGATGTGGGTGTCTGTACTTCCATCAGCTCGATCAGCCGCTTGTCGGTGACGTATTAACTTCGATCCGCCGGATCGACGAGGCGTACGCCGACCGAACGGAGATCGTTGAGGTCGGCCCAGACGGGTGGACCTGAATCAATTATACGGCTCACACACCAACTCAACGCCCTCTTCGAAGCCGACCTCGGGCTCCCAGCCGGTCGCCTCGTGGAACGTCGAGTAATCGGCCATCGTGTCGTGGACGTAGCCGTCGAAGGGGCACTCGATGTACTCGGGGTCGATGTCGGTGCCGAGCGCGTCGTTGATCATGGCGACCATCTCGTTGAACGTGTACGCCTCCTCGGTGCCGACGTTGTACACGCCGGTGAGCTCGTTGTCGGCGGCGAGTTCGCAGGCGCGAGCCACGTCGGAGACGTGCGTGAAGTCGCGCGTCTGGCTGCCGTCGCCGAACAGCTCGGGCGCCTCGCCTGAGGCGATCTTGTCCGCGAACTGCGCGATCGTGTTCGCGTACTCGCCTTTATGTTCCTCGTTGCCGCCGAAGCCTTGGTAGACGGAGAAGAAGCGGAGGCCGGCCATGTTCATGTCGTGGTGGTTGGCGTAGTACTCGGCGTAGCGCTCGCGGGCGAGCTTGGAGGCCTCGTAGGCGGTGTGGGCTTCGACGTCCATCTCGACCGGGGAGGGCTCGGTGCGGCTCCCGTAGATCGAGGAGGTGGAGGCGTAGACGACGGTCTCACAGCCCTCTTGGCGGGCGCGCTCGACGGCGTTGACGAACCCCTCGACGTTGACGCGGCAGCCGCGCTGGGGGTCGTTCTCGTGCATGTTCCGTGAGGAGAGCGCGGCGAGGTGAAAGAGCACGTCGACGTCGGCGGGGAAGTCGTCGTCGAGGACGGACGCCTCGACGAACTCCACGTCGTCGTCGAGGTTCTCGGCCGTCCCGAGGTAGGTGTCGTCGACCGCGATCACGTCGTTGTCTGCCGCGAGGCGGTTCGCGAGGTTCGAGCCGATGAAGCCCGCGCCGCCCGTGACGAGGACGCGTTTGTTCTGCATGAGGGTGTGTGGTGACGGCTTCGGGATTACCGCTTCGGTTTCTCGGGAACCGGCCGGCTTCCCGCTCGGTCCGGCATCGGTTCTCGGCTCGCGCCTGACCGCGGTGCTCGGGTCCTCCCGAAGCGACGGCCGTCCTCGCAACTCGACTGCGTTAGCGTTCAAATTCATCGTTCAGAGTGCGGAGTTCGGCGGGAGGACGGCGATCGAACCTACACACTCAAACAGGACCGCCTCGGTGGGCGCTACGCACGGATCGGGCTGCCTGTCGGCGAGGAGATCCCCGAAGAGGAGTGCCGGGCCGTCTTTCGAGAGCTGTTCAGCGATGTCAGGGTTCCCGCGGAGGTCGTCGACGACCTGACGTTCGAATACTCGCCGTCGATCTGGCAGTTCGGAAGTCCAGATCGGACGGAACCGAGAGCGTGTGTGAAACAGCGCCGTTCGCGATCGGCGACCTCACCTGTCGGCGAGCTGTATCCCACGCGCGATAATGTACATCAACACGATCCCGGCGCCGACTGCGAGAACGAACTGCGAGACGACGGTCAGGAACCCGGCGAGCAGCGAGTTGCCAGCGACCAGCAGCATGATCAGAAACAAGAGAAGCGCGATCCCCCTGAATAGGACGATGAGGCCGGCAAGCGGGAATGCCTCTGCTCGGATCTGATCGAGATCCAATTCTCCGGACTCCGGGTGGATAGATATGTTGACTTAATGGTTTGTATCACGATTTGTCGGCTTCATCCCCGAGGTCAAGCCTCGGGGTATTCGCCTTGTCCGCTGATAATTGATGTGAGCGCCGTGAGCGGGACCGAGCCGCTCGTGCAGGTCACCACCGGTGCCCGCGACGAGAACGCTGCCACCGACATCGCCGAACCGGTGTGGGGCCTCATCAATCGATCCGACGAGACGGTCTAAGCGGAGCGGTTCGGCTCGTCGTGGAGCGTTTCGACGCGCTCGGTGACCCAGTCGAGAACGGCGAACAGCACCGCGAGGTGATGGTCGCCGAGCGGTGACGATTCGACTCCGCTCGCGTCCGCCGGCGGATGAACGTGACTTCTCGGAGCGTCCGTTTTCGGATGGCGATCCCACCGGCACTGAAACTGGGACGCTCCGCGCTTCTCGACGTAGTGGAAGTAGTAATCACCCGTCACGAACCAGTGGATTTCGATCCGTGCGGTGTCGACCGCGTCGGGATACGCGGTCGCATCCAGCGAAACAACGAGCGAGCGAGGAGAGAGCCGATCCGGTTCGAACCGCCACGTATCGACTAGTGGGTGTGTCTCCGCCCGCCGACCGAGCGTCTGCATCGTCGTCCGATCGAGTCGACCACCCTCCGTCGCATCGCCAGTATCGTCTTCGTCCGGCATGCGTCTCTGTGCGCGTCAGGCCGACGCCCCGAGGTCGCCACCGTCGCGCCGTCGAGTATCGGCCCGCGAGACGGCCCGCTGGTGCAGTTCGATGTCGCGTCGTACCGTGCGCCACCGCGACAGCGACTCGAGCCGATCGTGGACCGCTCCGTGGTCGCCGTCTTCGATTCGAGCGACTGCGGCAGCGTCGGGGGCCGGCGCACCGAACGACTGCTGGAGGTCCGAATCCTCTTCGAGCAGGTCGTCCAAGCGTTCGCGGAGTTCCGCCCGCGTGTGTTCGTCGGCCAGCGTTTCGACGCGTTTCCACTCGAAGTACGATTCGTTGCGTCGGTACTCCGCGGGACGGCTTCCGCGTTGAGCGACGACTCCCATCTCGGCCAGTTGGGTGAGCGCGTTTCGCGCGCCGTCGGGAGAGCAGTCCGCCCGCTCGGCGATGTCGCTCGCCTGCGCGTAGTCGGTTACGCCGGTCATCACGTCGTACACCCGCTGAAACGTGGTTCGTTCGCTCTTCCACCGACGCTGCGCCTCGAGACTCCCGTCCGATGACGGGTCTCCGGTGTCGTCGCCCGACATACCATCGAATACGTAGATGAAAGATATATATCTTTGGTAGCAGAGATTTATCTATACACTCCGGACCACGAGTTCGGGTTCGGCGGCGCGCGTCACGACCGCAGCGGCTAAACCCCGTCCCGTCGTCGACCACGGACATGTACGCAGTCGTGCTCGCGGCCGGCCGCGGGACCCGCATGCGACCGCTGACGGACCGTCGCCCGAAACCGCTCCTGCCGGTCGGCGACCGCTCGCTGCTCGAACAGGTGTTCGACACCGCGGTCGACGTCGTCGACGAGTTCGTGGTCGTGACCGGCTATCGGGGCGAGGCGATCCGCGAGCGGATCGGCGACTCGTACGGAGACCACCCGGTTCACTACGTCGAACAGACGGAGGCCCTGGGGACGGCTCACGCCGTGGCGCAGGCCGAACCCGTCGTCGACGACGACTTCCTCGTGCTCAACGGCGACGTGGTCGTGGACGCGTCGCTTCCGCGGGCGCTCGCCGACGCGGACGGGACCGCGATCGCGGCGACCGAAGTCCCGGATCCGCGGGCGTACGGCGTGCTCTCGACGGCCGACGACGGCTCGCTCGCGGGGATCGTCGAGAAGCCTGACGACCCGCCGACGACCCTCGCGAACGTCGGTTGCTACGCGTTCGAGCCCGCGGTGTTCGAGTACATCGACCGGACGCCCGAGAGCGAGCGCGGCGAGTACGAGATCACGACGACGATCGAGCTGCTGCTCGACGACGGCCACCGGATCGGCGTGGCGCCCTACGAGGGCACGTGGCTCGACGTCGGGCGGCCCTGGGAGCTGCTGGACGCCAACGAGCTGGCGCTCGCGGAGTTAGACGATGGTGTCGAAAATGCCGGGACCGTCGAGGAGGGCGTCCACCTGCACGGGCCGGTCGTCGTCGAGGAGGGGGCACGCGTCCAGTCGGGCGCCTACGTCGAGGGCCCGGCGCTGATCCGCGAGGGCGCGGCGGTCGGCCCGAACGCGTACATTCGCGGGTCGACCGTGGTCGGTCCGGGCGCGCACGTCGGCCACTCGGTCGAGGTGAAGAACTCGGTTCTCATGGCCGACGCGTCGGTCGGCCACCTCTCGTACGTCGGCGACTCGGTCCTCGGGCGGGGCGTGAACTTCGGCGCCGGCACGAACGTGGCGAATCTCCGGCACGACGACGCGAACGTCCGGATGAGCGTCAAGGGCGACCGCGTTGACACCGGGCGTCGAAAGCTCGGTGCGATCGTCGGCGACAGAGCGAAGACGGGGATCAACACGTCGCTGAACGCCGGGGTCAAACTGGGTGCAGAAGAGATGACCACCCCGGGAGAGGTGCTGACTCGCGACCGGATGTCGGAGTAACGTCGACGAGACGATCGTTCTCGGGGAAAGTGTCCTCGACACGAGCCGCGTAACTGAGCGCGAGCGATTTAAACCGCGGGCGGGCGACGGTTGCGGCATGAGCGACACTCCCGTGACCGCGGTGATCCTCGCCGCGGGCGAGGGACGCCGGTTGGAACCGCTGACGAACCGGCGCCCGAAGCCGATGGTGCCCGTGGCGAACCGCCCGCTGCTCGAACACGTCGTCGAGGCCGTCGCGGCGGCCGGCATCGATCGGATCGTCCTCGTCGTCGGGTACAGACAGGAGCGGATCCGGAACCACTTCGGCGACGGCGACGACTGGGACGTGACGATCGAGTACGTCGAGCAGTCGACGCAGCTCGGGACCGGCCACGCGGTGTTGCAGGCCGAGCCGGTCGTCGATAACCCCTTCGTGGTCCTCAACGGTGACCGGATCGTCAATCCCGAGGCCGTCTCCGCCGTGCGCGATCGCCTCAGCGACGGCGACGCGCCGCTGGTGACCGTCACCGCCGTGGAGACGCCTCGCGACTACGGCGTCGTCAAGCTCGACGGCGACCGCGTCACGGAGATCGACGAGAAGCCGGAGGGGCCGGTCGACACCAACCGTATCAACGCCGGCGTCTACGGCTTCACGCCCGCGATGTTCGACGCGATCCGAGCGACGAACACGAGCGGGGAGCTGGCGATCACGGCGACGCTGAACGACCTGGCCGAGCGGGACGAGGTGACTAGCGTGGGCTACGACGGGCGATGGCTCGACGTGTCGAACCTCTGGGACGTGCTCTCGGTCAACGCGGCGCTGATCCACGACAGCGACCACGCCCGCCAAGCGCCCGCGACAGCCCAGCGCGTCGGCGACACCGTGACCGTCGCGAACGACGTCGTCCTCGCCGGAAACGTGCGCGTCGGGCCGAACGCCACGCTGAGCGGGGCGACGGCGATCGGCAGCAACGTCACGGTCGCGGCTAACGCGGTCGTCGAGAACAGCGTGGTGTTCCCCGATGCGGTCATCGGGCCGGGGGCGGTCGTCCGGGACGCCGTCATCGCCGGGAACGCGCAGATCGGACCGAACGCGACGATAGTCGGCGGAGAAGCAACGGTCGTCGTCGGCGACGCCGTCCACCGCGACGTGACACTCGGCGGTGTCGTCGGGGACAACGCGTCGATCGGGGGCGGCGCGACGCTCACCGACGGCGCTGTGGTTGGAGACGACGTACAGGCCGACGCCGGCGTCGTGATCGACGGGCGCGTTGAATCTGGTGCGGCCGTCCGGAGGGGATAATCATGTGTGGAATTATCGGCTACATCGGCGAGCTGCACGCGACTGACGGCGGCGTCGCCAGTGAGACGGCAGACGGGGACGCCCCCGGGAGCGTCGGCGAGATCGTGCATCGCGGCCTTAAAAACCTCGAGTACCGCGGGTACGACTCCGCGGGCGTCGCGCTCGTGGGTCCGACGAGCGGGCTCACCGTGGAAAAGCGATCGGGCGAGGTCGACGCACTGACGGTGCCCGACGTGCCGGACGCCAGCCTCGGCGTCGGTCACACGCGCTGGAGCACGCACGGGCCGCCGACGGACGCGAACGCACACCCGCACACGGACTGCGTCGGCGACGTGGCGGTCGTTCACAACGGGATCGTCGAGAACTACGAGACGCTCAAAGCGGAGCTTGCGGACCACGAGTTCACGAGCGAGACGGACACCGAAGTCATTCCGCACCTGATCGAAGAGGAGCTCGCCGCCGATTCCGACGCCGACCTCCTCGACGCGGTCCGGCGCGTCGAGGACCGGCTGGAGGGGAGCTACGCGATCTGTGCGGTCCGCGAGGGCGACGACCGGATCGTCGTGGCGCGCCGCGGGAGCCCGCTCGTGTTGGGCCGCGGCGAGGACGCGTCGTTCGTCGCCAGCGACGTGACCGCCTTTCTAGAGCACACCCGCGACGTGACGTACCTACAGGACGGCGACGTGGCCGCGCTCTCACCCGACGGCGTCGAGATATTCGCCAGCGGGGAGCCGGTCGAGCGCGAGATCGAAACCGTGACGTGGGAGGCCGACGCCGCCGAGAAGGGCGGGTATAAACATTACATGCGCAAGGAAATCCACGAGCAGCCGACCGCGCTCCGTCAGACGCTCGCGGGGCGGCTGGACGTGGACGCCGGGGACGTGGATCTGGACGTCTCGTTCCCGCCGGGCTTTCTCGCGGACGTCGAGGAGATCCGGATCGTCGCCTGCGGGACCTCCTACTACGCGGGGCGATATGCGGCGCAGCTGTTCGAGGAGCTCGCGAGGGTGCGCGCGACCGTCGAGATCGCCAGCGAGTACGAGTTCGGCGCGGGGCGAACGCCCGACCGCACGCTGGTGGTCGCGGTCACACAGAGCGGGGAGACCGCCGACACGCTCGGGGCGGTGCGGCGCGCGAACGCCGCCGGTGCGCGGACGTTCGCCGTGACGAACACCCTCGGAAGCACGGTGACGCGGGAGGTCGACGGGACGGCCTTTATCCGGGCCGGCCCGGAGATCGGCGTGGCCGCGACGAAGACGTTCGCCTCGCAGGTGGCGACGCTCGCGATGCTCGCGGTGGCCGTGGGCCGGGATCGCGGGGCCTTAGCGGCGGCGGACGCGCGGTCGGTGTTGGAGGATTTACAGGGGCTGCCGGGCGCGGTCCAGCAGGTGCTCGACGAGGAGCGGCAGGTGCGGGAGGCCGCCCGCGAGTTCCAGGACAGCGAAGCGTTCTTTTTCGTCGGGCGCGCGCTGGGGGTGCCCGTGGCCTTAGAGGGCGCGTTGAAGCTCAAGGAGATCTCGTACGACCACGCCGAGGGGTTCGCCGCGGGCGAGCTCAAGCACGGACCCTTAGCGTTGGTGACACCCGATACGCCCGTGTTGGCGGTGTTGACCGACGGCGCTCGAGCCAACGAGACGATGAACAACGTCACCGAGGCGCAGACGCGCGGCGCGCCGGCGCTCGGGTGTGTGTCCACGGGTGAGGAGTACGACACGCTGGACGTGTCGTTCGACGTGCCCGATGTGGGTATCGTCGAGCCGCTGGTGGCGAACGTATACCTGCAGTTGTTCGCGTACCACGTGGCGAACGAGAAAGGTCGGCCGATCGACAAGCCGCGGAACCTGGCGAAGAGTGTTACCGTGGAGTAAGTCTGTCTCCGTAAGGTCAGGGGGATCACCTTCGGAACACATGGACGAAAGCCAGCTATCCGCGATTACGCGGCTGTATGCCGACGAGGCGAAGGCATCGTTCAGTGCGTCGAACCCACACCATCGCGACTGGCGTCCCCGTTGTGATGCGCCTAGAACACGGCGGTGTCGATAAAAACGCTCATCTGTACAGAATATCGTCGATATCCTCTTCGCACGTTTCGACACCTGAATTGAATCGTCCTTTGTTGAATCGTTCTATCTCTGCTTCAGTCAGCTTCGAATTTCTATCGCAAAACGAATCAACGAACTCGGAGCGTGAGTCGATGACCGTGTCGATCAACTCCGACAAGAGTTCTTGCTGTGTAACCTTCTTCCCGGTCTTCAGCTGGATTTCCGCCTGAAGCTCTTCGAGTTTCGATTTCGCCTCATCGTCTATTTTCACGACCGTCGACATAGGAGAGGGTTACACCTACAACGTAGTTAATTTGTTTACCAGCCCGGAAATCGGCTTCAGTGACTAGTTCCGGGTCTCATCCGTCCGATCCCGTTGTCAGTTCTTTTTGCAGTTCGGATGCTGCCCGCTCGAACTGGTCCGCGAGAAACGGCGTCCCCGACTCCACTCGTTCCTCGAGGAAGGCAACGGCGTCCGTGGCTCCGTCGGCCTGATGGTTCACGGCCGCGGCGCAGTCGACGTACCCGTCGAGCGCTCGTGTGAACGCCTGGGAGAAGTGATCGTACGCACCGTCGACGCGCTCCATGTTGTCGTCGAGCGATTCGACGAGCGCCCGGTAGACCGCGGCCGTCGACGCGTGCCGGCCCTCCTCGCGGTAGTCGGTCGTAAGGTCGAACCACTCCGAGAAGTCGATCGGCTCGAAGACGACGTAGTACTCGGGATTCGTCTCCTCGAACCGCCGATCGACGGCGGCGCGGAGCGCGGCGTCGGTCGCCAGCGTGTCGCGAAGGAACCCCCGCAGGGCGTCGGGGTCGGCGGCGTCGAGCGCGACGTCGATTCGGTCGCCTTCGTCCGCCGGGACGTCGTCGAGACACCGAAGCAGCACGGCGACGACGTGCTTGCACGCTCCCGGTCCGTCGTACGGACAATTACACCACGGGTCGAACCCGTCGGCGGCGAGGTCGACGCGAACGTCGTACTGGCGGCTCCCGCTCACGACGGCGCTCACGGTGGTGTCGACGCGATTGATTTCACGGATACGGTTCTCGGCGAGGTAGGTCTCGCCGCGCTCGAAGACCGCGTCCGTGCAGATGTCTCGGACCCCGTCCTCGGTCACGTCCATGATCGCGAGTAGCGTTCCGTCGCTACCTCGAAAAGGTTGCGCTTGGATCGACAGAAGCTACCTCGATCGGCGTCGGATTACTGAACTCGATTTTAAACCCTTCTCGGTTGGGCTGAGCCAGACGACCAGACGCTTCCCCCCTCCCCGAAAGAGTTCACGGTGGGTTTCGACCAGCATTGAGCGGCGCATACGAGTCCGTGTGGTAGGCGACCCGCCAGAGTTTGAGGACTGCGCGAGTGACCAACGCTTCGAGAGATTGTCTGATACAGGACTCTTCGACCTCGTCTGGGTCTGAGCTCACAGTCGGCGGCGGGTGATAGTGTTCGAGTCCACTGACGTTGATGTAGTCTTCCGCATGTGGATGCTTTCCCCACCGGAAATCCACTGCCTCCGTGTCGGTGTAATGAAACTTGTAGTCGGCCCGTGTCGTCCACTGGATGTCAATCCGAGCCTTGTCGGCCGCACAGAGCCCGTCGTCAAGCACAACTTCGAGGACAGACGGATGGAGGTAGTTATCGAGTTCGGCTGTCGCAAGCGGCTCCATTTCCTCTACAACGTCGCGGATCGTTAGGAGTGCCGGCCGATCCGTCGCTCCGCGAAGCGTATGGGATTCCGCTTGATCTGGAGACTCTTCCATCGCTCAGGCCGGGACGTTCTCGTCAGTCGAACGACGGTCACCGTCGACGAACTGCTCGGCGTTGCCGATCGAGAGGGCAGCGTTCGCGAATGCGAGGTTCCGACGGAGCGTCTTCCACTCACGAATCCGCTCTGGATCAATCTCGTCCGGCTGCGACCCAGACTCGGCGAGAGCCTGGTTCGTTTGGTTGACGGCTAATTCTTCAGGGGAATCGACATCGAACTCAGCCTGATACTCGGAGAGCTGCTCGCGCATCTCCTGGATACGTGTGGCTAGTTCGTCAGTCGAGACGTTCGCAAGGATATCTGCAGCCTGTTCAACGACGAGCGATTCGGCTGAGCGGCGATAGAGCGTGCTGCCGTGCTCTCCGGGTGTCGTCTCGACGAATCCCTCGTCCGCGAGTGTGTTCAGGTGTTTTCGGGCGGTCTTCGGAGCGGTCCGTGCATCGTCAGCGACCGCATCAGCTGACACCGGGCTGTACCTATGTCTAATGACGTGTCGAATGCGCTCGTAGGGCGTCGTTTCGGACTCCCATTCCGCTCCGACCGCCTCATTAACATCTGTAAACTCCTCTGGTGGGCGTCGGTCGTTCATGCAGGTACATACAAACTAGAGGAAAATAGTATTTTGGTGCAGTTTTATATTCTTTTAGTAGCTCTCGGACACCCCTCATTTCGTCTGTTCTCCCGTATTGAACTCGTGTGATATGCTTCGATCGAATTCGGTCAGCATGGGAAGAACAAGCTAGACACACACCAGTTTCGCAGGTGAAACTGGGACGAGTGGGCCCGAAGAATTGACTTCACTTGCAAAGGTGGAGTGTTTCTCGGCTTTGGACAACGTGTCACCCAAGAGTGAGAGAGTACTTTATTTTCAAAGAATACGACACTCCACCGCCGATCGACAGCGGTCTCGAGGTCTCGGACACCCCTCATTTCGTCTGTTCTGGTCTCTACAGTGAGTGGTGACTCCGTCTCACTCGAATCACACCCCTCGTTTCGTCTGTTCTTCCGTTTGAAAACGGACTACGGCTGATTCTCGATCGACTCGCGTGTCTCCAAGATGATTTCGGGATCTAGCGCGAGTTCGTATCGGTAGTGAACACCACCTGCGCGTCCCTCGTTCTGTTCGGTCCGTTCGAGAAACCCGAGCATCGTGAGATCCGCGAGATGGTTCTGGATACTTTTTAAGGTGGTCAGCGGATCATGACCCCAGTTTCGTGCGACGCGTTCGTACGCCGCCTGAATTTCTTTTGACCGTGCAGGAACATCCCCATTCACTTCGATCCGTGCGAGCGACTCTAAGATGAGCTGCCCGTGCATGGTCTGGTCGCGCAGCTTGTCTTGGACACGACCTCGCTGGACACGCGCCGCAGCCACCCCGATATGGTCGTCGGTGATCGCCGTCGCTCCCTGTTCTTCGGCGACATCGCCGCCCTCGCGGAGGAGGTCAATCGCCTGCCGTGCGCTTCCGGTATCTTTCGCGGCCTTCGCGGCTGCGAGCCTAATAGCGGAGTCTTCACATGCCCCATCAACAAGTGCCTTCTCAGCTCTAGCGGTGAGGATCGACTGGAGTTCATCTGCATCGTACGGCGAAAAGGCCAGTTCTTTCTCCATCAGTGTGTCTTTGACTTTGGGACTCAGCGACGAGCGAAACGTGTAATTATTGCTGATCCCGATCACACCAACTCGGGAAGCGTCAAGATGACCGTTTGCTCGGGCGCGCGGGAGCTCGTACAGTAGTGTATCAGGGTCAGAAAGGTGGTCGATTTCGTCAAGAATGAACAGAAATGTACCGCCACGCGTCTCCATTTCCTCGTACAACGTTTCGAGGGCGTGCGACGTTGAAAGGCCGGTTTCCGGAAATTTCTCTCCGGCATCTCCACGGATACTATTTATAAGCGATCGAACCGTTCTGTAGACGCTGTCGTCGTTGCAGTTCCGGAAATGAACGTGGAGTTCCTCGGCTTCGTCCCGTCGTTGTACTTCCGTCTGGAGGGCACTCATCATGTACTCCGTGACTGCAGTCTTTCCGACGCCTGTTTTCCCATAGATGAACACGTTTGCGGGGTTTCGGCCGAAAAGCACGTCTTTGAGTGCCGATCGATACGCGTCAATCTCGTCGTCTCGTTCGACGATAACATCCGGACGATACTCCTCCGAGAGGATAGATTTGTCCTTAAAAAGGGTTTCAGTCATCTCCGTGAAAAGATCTTCAGACATCGTTGATATTTTGAGTAACACTACTTACTAACTTAAAAGTGGCGTTCATCTGTTTACTTTGTTTCGCTTGTTTTGTCGCTGCGGCCGATCGAGAGATCAGTACTCGGAATGTGTGGCACAGAACAGACGAAACGAGGGGTGTGGCCGATAGCTCATTGTGGCGTACCCATCGGTCTGCTGAGAGAACAGACGAAACGAGGGGTGTGAACCCGACGTGCTCTAGCCCCCGGTTGCCAGCGTGGACAACAGACGAAATGAGGGGTGCGTCTCGGTTCAGCGGTCAACCAATCAATCGTCGACCACGGTCTGTCGGAGAGCTCGTACTCGCCGCGGTCGAAGGGCTGAATGAGGTAACAGGCGTGGAAGATGGCCGGCATGAGCGTGTAGACCGGGACGCCTCCTCGTAAGGGACCTCCCTTTACGAGGAACGCGACGTCGACGCGGGCCTCCTGCTGGCAGCTGGCTCCATCAGCGAGGCTGCCGCGAAAATTAGTTGCATAGAGTTACCACTAAGAAACAGTAGTCTTTTGCTTGTAACTCACCGATATCAGATAACTAGATATGCCCACGGATTCCGAATCACTCTCCTATCGAGAGAAACTTCGTGCTCTCCGTCGCGTCGCAGAATATCGTCCGGGGTTTACGTTTGGCCTCGTCTGTTTCGGCGCTGTCGTTGCGTTTCTTGAGGGGATTGGACTTAGTTTCATTTACCCGATCATCGAAATTGCACGATCGGAGGATCCCACCTCAGTAAGTGGCCCGGTGATGGAAACATTCGTTGCGACGTACCAGTTCTTCAATATCCCGTTCTCACTCGGGTACCTGATCATCGGTGTCGCGCTCGTGATGATACTCCGGTACTCAATGTCCTTTTTAGCGCAGTGGTTTGCGGCGGTGCTTGCGAAGCAGTACGAGAAACACCTTAGAACTCAGGCGTTCGACGGAGCTCTCGGAGCGGAAGTCGGATACTACGACGAGGCGGGATCCGACGACATACTCAATGCCATTATTACGGAAACACGGTACTCCGCCCTGACCATTAAAAAGGGCGTTAAGACGCTCGAAACGCTGTTTCTGGTATTAATGTATCTCTCTGTGATGTTTTACGTTACGCCATCGATGACGGTCATCGCGGTGGTGTTGCTGGGCGGAATCACTATTTTGCTTCGCGTCGTGATCGAACCCGCTGTCACCGTTGGTTCACGGGTCGCAGATGCGAACGAGCGCGTTCAAGAAACGGTGCAGGCGGGGACACAAGGGATCCGTGACGTGAAGCTGTTCGGACTGCGGTCAGAGGTGTTTTCGACGTTCTCCGAGTCGATCGATCAGTATGCCAGTTCAGAGGTCGACCTAAGTCGAAATCAAGCCGCGATCAAGAATTTATTCGAGCTGTCGGCTGCAATCACTATCTTTGCGCTGATTTACGTCGGATTCACGTTCACAGGACTCGCGCTCGGCGAGTTAGGTATTTTCCTGATCGCGATGTTCCAGCTCGCGCCGCGAGTGAGCACACTGAATCGCTTGGTGTACGCAGTCGAAGGCTATCTATCACACCTCGTCCGGACACATACCTTCTTGGACGAGTTCGATCGGCGACAAGAGGAGAGCGGGGACCAATCTGTCGACCACGTATCTCTCATTGAGTTCGACGACGTACATCTCTCGTACGACGACGAAGAGGAGGTACTTCGTGGACTTTCCTTCGAGGTGAGCAAAGACGAGTTCATCGCATTCGTCGGACAGTCCGGAGCCGGTAAGTCGACGATCGTCTCTCTGCTCGCGCGGATGTACGACCCAGACGGCGGAACGATCCGGGCAGACGGAGTATCGATCGAAGAATACGACATCGAGGAGTGGCGTGAGCGTATCGCAGTGGTCCGTCAACAGCCGTACATCTTCACCGACACATTAGAGAACAACGTGACGATTGGGAACCGGGATGCCTCGCGTCGCGACGTCGAACGCGTCTGTGAGATCGCACGCGTCGACGAGTTCGTCGACGACCTCCCCAACGGATACGACTCGCAACTGGGTGACGACGGAGTTCGACTCTCTGGAGGACAGCGACAGCGCGTGGCGCTGGCTCGCGCGCTGTTGAAAGACGCGGATTTCCTCGTGTTGGATGAGGCAACGAGCGATCTGGACTCCACGCTTGAAAGTGAAGTCCAAGCGGCGATCGAGTCGATGGAGCAAGAGTACGGGATCATTGCGATCGCACACCGTCTTTCGACGGTGAAAAATGCGGACCAGATTTATGCGGTTGAGAAAGGGAGAGTTATTGAGCAAGGAACTCATCAACAATTAATTAGCTGTGATGGAAAATACTCCCAATTGTACTCTATGCAGTCTGAATGACAACTGAGTTATTAACCGGTTACGGTCTAATTTAGTAGCTCCTCAGCTGCCGTTCGTTCATCGAGGACTGTTGTGGTGACATCCTGAAGATATTCAAGAACTTATCGACACGCCCAAGAGACAATTTGGCGGTCGCGTTAAGTTTGGCGTGAATTGTGGTAGACGGCGAGGGCTTCGAGCCAGTTTTGAGCTGTCTCTAACGCGACATTGCTAAAACTATTCGCAAACGATGATTTTCGTCGTTCTATTTCCCAAAAGACACGTTCGATGGCATTCCGATTTCCATGACGAATCACTCGAAATCGATAGCCGTCTTCAGCAAGGACTGATCCGAGATAGTCTGCGTCATCGACGAGAAATTCGACGTTATTCAGCTGGTAGCGCCGGTGTAGCTCGGTCAGAAACCACCGCGTTGTCTGTTTATTTGCGGTCGGATAGAGACTCACGTGGAGGATCTCGTTCGTCTGTGGATCAACCGCGCCGTACAGCCAGAACTTCTGGCCGTGGAGGCGGATCATCTTTTCGTCAACCGCGAGTTGATCCTCTGAGACGGTCGAGATCGGCTGAAGATCGGCTTTATGAACCCAATTGTGAATAGCGACGTGACTCCGATCGATCCCAAACCTTTCGAGATGCTTACTTACCTCGCGTAGTGACATACCAGCTAAGTGACAGCGGATCCCTACTTCAATCGCCCAGCGCGGCGTCCGATCTCGCTCCACAAATGACAAGTCGATCCACGCGATACTCTCGCTGAGGCGTTCGATTTCGGTCATAGACACTCTGAAGTCGAGCGCCTCATCCTCTAACTTAACGCGACCAATTTGGCGGGATTAACATTTTAGTTAATAATGCGGCATTTGAGACAAATACGACCTCAGACGATATCGACCTCGAGACGTGGAATGCGATTCTTGAAATCGACTTTCGAGCTTATTGGCTGACTGCAAAGTAGGCATACCCCGGAGTAGTGGCAAGTAACCAAGGAGTGATTGTCAACATCGGATCAAACTACGCGGTCGCTACGTAGCGGAGGGAGCTCCCGTACAACGCGATTAAGGGCTGTGTTGAATCGCTGTAAGGCGTGGAGATTCACTGTCGGTACTTCACGAACGACGTAATCAGTCGGATTGATCCGTTGCATTGACCGGTAGAAAGTGTCTGGATCAGGAT
>NZ_JBLZNI010000022.1:0-38447 GCF_051194165.1 Halorubrum shenae
CCGACCTCGACGCTGGTGACTACACGCACGGTGTGGCCACTGAGGACGGCGAGGCAACCGGGACGCTGACCATCGAAGCCGCCGAGGACGGCGGCTCCGAGGACGGTGGCGCCGACGACGGTGGCGCCGATGACGGTGGCTCCGACGACGGTGGCGCCGATGACGGTGGCGCCGATGACGGTGGCTCCGAAGACGGCACGCCCGGCTTCGGTGCGCTCGTCGCACTCGTCGCCCTCATCGCAGCTGCACTCCTCGCGACCCGCCGTAACGACTAACGTCGCTACGCGGTTCGTGAGTTCCACCCGCTAACTACCGGCCCACGTGGGCTGGCCACTTTTCCGTTTTTTTCAGATCCACAGACACATCCCTCGTCATCTCTGCGCTGGGTGAATTCGCTCTCTTGTAGACAACAGTTTTTATACCGCTGCCAGCCGGAGTCCCGGTAATGGTTCGATCTTTACAGACCAGTGCAGTTGTCCTCCTCTGTGTTTTACTTGCTGTTACGGCAGCCACAGCTGGAGTAGCGCCTGTTGCCGCTCAAGACGGTGGGGACGTTCCCTCATTGCCTGCCGTCTACTATGGTGACCTCACTGTCTCTGGTGGCACTGTTGATGAACCCGTAAAGCTCGATGTCGTCGCTGATGGCAGCGTTCAAGACACCATTCTTGTCGACGCGGATGGCTCGATTGGTGGACCTACAATTAGTGATGATAAACTTGAGGTGCAAGAGCCAAATGAGACCGATATCGAGTTTCAGATTGCTGGCGCTCCTGTCACCGTCGCAAGCGTTGATGGAGAGCCGGTAAACGCTGAGTCAATCACATTTGCAAGTGGGACCCAAGAAATTGTACTCGAAGCTGACCCGGCTGACGTTGAGCCGTCGGTTGGCCTTGAGATAACGAATGTCCCAGAAAGTGTTGAAGCAGGCGAGACCGTTTCTGTCGATATTGCAGCCGAAAATATCGGGGGGGTCGCTGCCAGCCAAGACGTTGAGCTTCTTGACTTTGCTGGAGATACCGTCGATGACACGACCGTCGATCTCGATATTGATGCGACGACTACAACGTCGCTTACGTGGGATACGACTGAAAATGATGCGGGTAATGGATCGGTGACTGTCCGTGCCGGGGACACAACGGTAACGCACGCACTTACGGTTGAACAAGTCGCACCGCCTGTTGTTGCCCAACCAGCTCCTGGTGGCGCAACACGCGGTGACGATAGCGAAACCAACCTCTCTGACGGCGTCACGGGTAGTGATGATCAAGAAGTTCGAAGTGATGACGACTTTGGGATCTCTCAGGTTCGATTTACAAATGCCACTGCTGTAGAGAGCATTACGTGGTCGACAACAGACATTACGGGGACCGTGACAGCGACTGAGTACACGACACCGCCAGCTGATATTGGGGCTGCTCCTGGTGCGATGATCTCTCTTTCAGAGATCTCTGGCTCCACCGTGAACGATACCGATCCGTCGACGATCCAGTTTGCGCTTCAGACAAGCCAACTCACCGAGATTAATGCGAGCGCTGATGAGCTTCGCATCTACCATTTCGTTGAGGGAGAGTGGACCGCACTTGAAACCACAGTCGTCGAGACCGACGATGACGACGTGGTTGTTGTGCAAGCCGACCCTGAGAGTCTCTCGTACTTTGCGGTAAGTGCTGTTAGTGAGCCGACTGCAGAGTTCACTGTCACCCCGACAGATCTCGATACGGAGACGCCTGTCGTGATTGACGCGTCGTCGTCGACAACCTCATACGGAGACCTCGTTACCTATGACTGGGTGATTGACGGTACTACTGCTAGCGGTGAGACTGTAGAGACGAACTTTACAGATGCTGGCACAGTTGAGATCGAACTTACTGTTGAGAACGATGCTGGCGAGACTGATACAACGACTCAGTCCGTGTCAGTCGCTGCCATTTCAACCGATAATGGTAATGGCACTAGTACTGATGATGACTCTGGAGCGACTGAAGAGGGTCTCCCAGGATTCACGGCGCTTACGGCACTTCTCGCGCTTCTCGTGAGTGTTGCTGCAGTTCGGTATCGGGCAAAAAAGTAAGCACCTAACAGTAGTTTCACATTTGGCTGTTATAGCGATTAAGCGAGAAAACCCACACGCACTGTCGCGAGGTGATACCACACGGTGAACAGCGCTAACAAATTATAAAACCTTGAATATCTACACTATTGCTATCCCAACCGATTGTCTCAAAAATGTGACCTTGCATGCGTGACTCACCGTCAAATGGAGACCAATGCCGATCGATGTGTTCACGCCGGCAATGGCTCACACAAGCCGGTACCACAGCAACGCTCACGCTTGCTGGGTGTCTCTTCACTGAGAGCGAGTCAACCCCTCAATCGTCTACAGACCTACAGTCAGACACAGACACATCAGGGCCGTCGACATCTGAGTCGAACGAGTCGTCTGAAACTTCTGAGACACCAACACCATCGACACCACAAATAACGGTCGATCTGACCGTTCCAGAGACGCTCGAAACGGGGATGGAAGACACCTATCGCCTTCGTGTAAAAAACACTGGTGACACAGAGACAGCGGTAACGTATGGTGTTGACATGCGACGGCCACAGATGGTCTACCGAACACGGACTACTGCTGAGACGACGCTTGAGCCCGGTACGACTCACACGCGTACCCGACCGGTCACAAACTGGGACGCGGGAACACTCGGGTGGGTGGCATGGGCAACGGCTGGAGAAAGCCGGGTTACGACTACTGCCAGTACAACGGTCACAGTAAGTACTCGATCTTGGGGAAGTACCTATCAGCCAGCAACCGGTCATGTTCTCAGCATCAGTACACCAACTCTTACTCACAGTTATACCGGAACCCGATCTGATGGATCACTCGTTACAGTGTCGGCGACATCGGGACAACAGCTCGCCGTCATTCAACTTCAAGTGCGTAACTCAACATCTGAACAGCGGCGAACGCCACATGTTAACAGTTTCCAGTTGCATACCACGAGCCGAATAAAACGACCGCATGCCTCGATCGGCGCGGGAACTACTCACGCCTACACTGACTTAGGACCCAGTGATAGCGAGCAGTGGACACTACTCTATGAAATACCTGCGACCACAACTCGAGGCGACCTACTTCTCACACATACGAGTGGTGGGCACTACACAGGTGGTGGATGGCAGGTTCACTGGCGATGACCTCTGTTCGGATCGTTGTGGCTCTCCGATTGCGAACTCTTGTGCGGTAGTTAGTATCAATACTGAGAGTGGAGCCGGTACGTCTAAATGCCTCTGTACCAAATATTAAGCTAGTACTAACATGAACTCAGACAAAATATTCGGGGACGACCGTGGTGTCTCCCCTGTTATCGGAGTGATACTCATGGTTGCTATAACCGTCATTCTAGCAGCTGTGATCGGCACATTTGTTCTCGGGTTGGGTGACAGCATCAGTCAAAACGCGAATGCAGGTGTCTCCTACGACAATAGCACTGAAACAGTGACTGTCACCTCTCTGGGCGCAAACACCAATTTGGTTGAATGTGGGGCTAACACTGAATCAACCAGCGAAGTTGGAGGAGAATTCACTTGTCCTAGTGGCTCTAACATCATTGCTGAGACCGATGGCGGCGAGCGGACCGTAATCCTCACCAATATCGGGCAATAACCTCAATAAACGACTTATTCAAATTTTCAGTAACCCCGCTCCGGGGCTCTCACTCCCCATTATAAGCTTTACACTCATGATTGCAACGACTGTTGTTTTAGGGCCCGTAATGGGGGCATTTGTGCTCAAACTCGGTGAGAACATTGGCAGTACATCCACTGTTGGTGTCAGTGTCAGCGACGGGATGTGATATTAACCAGTATGATATCGAAATCGAAAAAGTATCTTATACATCTTAGTTTTGAAGTATGAACATGATTGCCGTACCTCTTGCTCGTACTTACGACCACCCAAGTTACGAGGATCCATATGACGCAGTCCAAGATTACAATCGGGTCGTAGAAGCCGCTGCGAAGAACCCGAATAAGGGGTCTGCAGCTCTGTCGAAAGTTGTTGAACTCCCACGCAGCCGGATTCGTGCGTGGGTCGACGACGACGGGATGCCGGATCCCGCCCGTGGCGTCATGCTTGCCCAACGGCATGGCTGGACTGAACCGGATGCCGAAATGACTGAGACGCTAGCAGCACTTGCCGGACATCTCCTCGGTGGTGGGTCGATCTCAACAGAGACCTATGTTCCAAGTGTTGCAGCCGGCCGTCGGGTCTCGCTTGACGAGATTGAGACGGCATTTCGCGAGGTCGGTGTCCGCCCGACACGTCGACATGAAGCAGTTGACTCACGAGCGACTGAGGTCCATCCAGCAACTCATGGGTCAGTACTTGGTCGCACACTTGCTGCGTGGGGCTGCCCAGTTGGTGGCCGATCTACTGTTGAAACACTTCCAGCAATTGTTGAGTATACTGGTGAGGCGAGCCAAGTGGCGTTTCTTGATGCCTACGTCCGTCATCGTGCGGTGAATTATCCGAACAAAGCGACGAGTCGACTGCACGGCCAACAGCCTCTCGCATTCCACCAGGCGATTGCCGACTTGATCACGACAGTTACCGCTGAACATGCGAGTGCTGGTGAAAATGGTGTAACGGTTTCAGCCGATGCAATGCGGGCTCTCGACCTTGCAGAAGTATAACTTCTCTTGGGCCACAACGATCTGAACCATTTTGCTGTTGTCTGTCTTATCTCTGTACCCGTCTTGTTCCACAACCCGTGTATATCTGCTCGGATTTGACGGCTAGTAGTGGGGAAACCCATTAATCTCCGGTAGCTTTACACGCCTTTTATGAAATATCCGTGTATGGTTCGCATTGACGACAGCCAGCCGGTCACCAAATGTTGGTTATCCCCCACTGAACTTGATCAGCTCGAGCGGGTTGCCGGTCGTGATGGCTGGGAACGCGAGATCGCAGTCCAGCTCATGGGCCGGTGTGGATTGCGTGCTTCCGAGGTCGCTGGGCCGAGCGATGCTGACCTCCGCTACTCTGATGAGGGCGATGTCTGGCTCTTTGCTGTACGGGGGAAGAACACGAAAGGTGGTGGTAAACAGACGCGGGATGCGTGGATGCCACAGGCCGTTGCTGATGATCTGCACAAATACAGTCGCGAACGCGGGCTCGACCCCGCTGACCCGTGGGTGACAGCGAGTACTGACAGTATCCGTCGCTGGGTGAGAGAGGCCGCACATACGCTCGCTGCTGAAACAGATGCTCCACGGTGGAACGCTGTTTCCTCACACGACCTTCGCCGCTCGTGGGCGACACAGCATCTCGTTGAGCGGCAAGTGGACGTGCGAACGATGATGAGTATTGGCGGCTGGTCAGATTACTCCGCAATTGAACCGTATCTTGCAGCTCCCACTGAAGCTCGTATTGGTGACGCGATGCGCACAGGGGAGTGACGATCGTGACACAGAGATAGTTTCTCTTAATTATTTTGTGAGTGATGTGTTGGTATGGATGTTGGGCTGACGTACGTGCTTGCAGGGACGCCACCAACAGTCGTACTTGCTGTTGTTGGCGCTCTGCTCCTTGGGCTTGCAATTCCGCGCCTCATACGTACTGTCGACTGACGACTACAGTATCCCATCTCAGAGCCCATCTCAGATTCGCTGTAGGATTCTCTATAGGATTTACTATATGGATCGCTACTGGAACTCCTACACGAAAGCATATATGAGATGGTGAGAAGGATAACGCGTACACGATGGGGACAACACACCGCGCTGCTGCATTCTTAGACAAAGGCGGCACTGGCAAAACGACGACCATCGCACACCTTGGCGTGGCCTTCTCTGAGTTGGGCGCTGATGTCTTGTTGATCGACTTAGCTGGCAAGCAAGGCGATCTGGCCAAACACTTCGGTGTCTGGGACACCTACCAAGAGCAGATCGCTGCAGATGAGGCGTGGCCGAACATCGCAACGGTGTTCGATGACTCCTGGTCAACAATCGCTGAGAAGCTCGGCTCTGACCCGGTCGCTGATTTAATCATCGAAACGGACGAGGAGGTGGATCTTATCCCCGCACACCCGGGGCTTGACACGCTTGATGCCACCCTTGGCAACATCGATGATGCCCAAACACGGTATAGTCGCTTGACACAGTTTCTCGATGAGTATGTTGACCCGCTGGAGTACGATGTGGTACTCTTTGATCTCCCTGGGCTGACGAATAACGTCTCATACAACGGACTGTGGGCTGCCCGGCATGTGATTGCGCCAGTGGAGATGGGACCGTTTGAAGCAAAGCAAGCGGAAGCCCTGACAACCGATCTCGCGAAGATCAACAACCAATTTGGACTCAATATTACGCTCACACTGGTGCTCCCGAACAAGGTTGACACACGAACAACACTCGCAGACGAGTACCTCGCGGAGTTTGAAGCCACGTATCCGACCGCGATCGCACCCACAGCAATTCCACAGTCACAGGATATCCGAAATGCGGCCCAACAGGGACAAACCGTATTTGCCTACGGCAATCCATCCAAAACCGCCGAGCAGGCTCGTGCTGCGTACACAACTGCCGCTGATGCACTTTGGACTCACTTCAAGGAAACCACCCATGTCTGAAACGCCCGATGTCGACGACGATGAGGAACTGGCAGCGCTCCGTGAGCAAACGACTCATGGTGACCGATTAGATGAAGCTGCGAACAGTGCCGTATCAGCAGCGTTCGTCGACACTATTGTAGATGAGCTTGACGCAATTGATGCTGGTGAGACGCAAAAAACCGTGAGTGTCTGGGATGGATCTGTTGCGGCTTTTCTCCACGCCCTTGAGACACATCCAGAGCAGTTAGAGACTGTTGGTGCGGACCTTCGAGCGGCACTTGAGAGTTCAGCCGACGAGCCAGCTGATCGCAGTGAGGTCATTCGACTCGCGCTCCGTGTTGGACTCAAAGAAGCCTCCCCAGAAACGTTTGCAGCACTGCAAGAAGGCGTCCAACAGCACGCAGTCAAACAACTGTGAACTACCGTGCTGTCCCGATTCGCAGGTGACGTCAGTCGTTGCCTGAACACAGTGGCTTAGCAGTAGTGGCCAATTTGGACCAATGTTGGAATACTATCAGATCATTAAGTTGTTTCCTGTCGTCCCCTTTGTGAAGTCGGCTTTGCGGAACGCGTGTAGCGTTTCCAGCCCGGTAAGCCTGAACCCAGCCGGGTCACCGAGGTGATACGGGAGTTCGTGATTAAGCGCAACCCAGAAATTATAAAACAACTGCGCAGCGCCGAAGTAGACTGTTCGAGCCAGTCGATTCGACGATCGACACTGCCCCTGAAAGGTATGCTTGAGCTGGCGAATGGCCGTCTCAATCTTCCATCGGTTTCGATACTGATAGCTTAGCCCTTCGATATCCCGTTTCTTGACGTCGAGATCTGTAATCCAGACCGTGTGTGTGTCACTATCGCCATCTTCCTCAGCAGTATCTGTCTCAGGTGTTTTCTCGGCCGGAGGCATGCGATTCGCCCACCCATCGAGTCTCATTGTCGAGTCTGTCTCGGAGTCAACAGCTTTTGATCCACTCTTCTCGGAGGCATCCTCCAATGAGGTACGATCGAAGTCGCGCGTGAGTTTCGTGTTCGGTGTGGTTTGCTCTTGTCCAACTTCCTCTTCGGGGATTGGAGCGATAAGTGCTTTAAACGTCTGCGACTCCGCAGTAAACGCGGTGAATGTGAGGTCCTTGGCATGGTCTGGCTCTCCAGGAGGGGTACGTTTCGCCATATTGGAGTACGCCTTCTTCTCTGGAGCCTGTATCATCCAGCGTAAGTCGTGTTCTCGGCACTTCGTGACGATATCTGCTTGGAACAACTGGCTGTCCATGTAGATGCGTCCGAACTCAAACGAATCGGTTTCACGAAGGCGACGTACCATCCGGTCGAGGGCCTCGGCTTTTTCGCTTCGCTTTTTGATAGGGGTGACCCCTAAAATGTAGTTTTGACCCGGTGAGACGGTCGACAAAACAGCATAGTGCCAAAATTCCGTAGTATTATCTTTTTTGATGGATCCAGTTACCCACCTGTGTTCTTTTCCATACCAGCCAACAGTTGTGAGGTCAAAGGCTAGGTGGGTCGGCTGGGATACCGCCAGTGTCTCTCGGTTAAGTAGGCGACACGTCGCGTCGATGAATTTTCCTTCGAGATCCTCTACCTCGTACCCCTTGGGCGTCCCTGGACGTGGGATGTACTCTGATAGCGTTGATGCCGAGGGGGTATCATACGGAGAGAGCCAATCAAGCAGTTCGGCTCCATTTTTTGCGGCACACCCCTCGATAGCCAGATGCGCGAACAACCGGTAGATGTCCCCGATTGAGTGCTGGTAGTTGGGGGCAAAGCGATCACGATCGAACCGGAGACAGGGCGCAACCAGAGCCATATATTTAGCGAGGATTTGACTTGCCTGGTCCAGCTTTTCATCCATGCTAACTGTCCACTCTTCATCGTTTTCCAAGTGATAGGCGCGTGGCTTCGAGGGGTATACAGGAGCCCGATCGAAGGAGCGCCCCCGAGACGTCAACGCGTAGAGCGCTGCGTTGTGACTGTAGCGTGCGGCCGTAGAGAGAAATTCGGCGTCGAAATCGCTGATAGCCCCTGAAAGCGTCGAATAGCTAGTCCCATTGCGGGGGGTGAAGCCGGCTTCACGCGCAACCGGACCCCCCTGTTCGAGGATGGCCTCAAGTTCACGGTAGCCACCAACGAACTCCTTCAAGACACCGGCTCGGTACATCCGTTGTGTCCGCTGATCTAACGCGTCCCAATCAGCAATCTCGTCACACGCAGGGGCTATTCGCAACTCAAAATGCCGCAGAGCCCAGAGGAGTTTCTCAGTCTCTTCGTCGTATTCGATGTCTCCGCCAAGTTCCACGGCTTGGTTTTTTTCGTCCCATCGGTCAACATCGTAGGTAGGCGAGAAAGATACCGAAGAGAGTGGATCAAAACCCGGCTCGATGCCGTCGAACGTGGGGGGTAACTCATCACCGTAGGAATCTGTATGCTCAAACCCCATTAGGGAACGTGTCTTACCCATGTTTATTATACAATTCGGTTATGTGTTCCTAGAAGTGACAAATATATGGTTTAAATCAAACATAGCGACAAACTGGACAGTACTGCTAGAGATGCTCAACAGGCTCGTCAAGGTAGCTTGTAAGCGCGGCCTCAAAATCACCACCAGTAGTGTATGTCTCTCGACAGGCGACGGCGGCATGACCACGGTCTGTGATGGCATAGAGGCCGCTTTTTTGAGCAGGTCCAACTCGCTCAACAAGCCCATAATCAGCTAACACCGGCAAGCGTGTATTGATATATGCCCGGTTCTGATCAAGTAAGACAGCTAGATTAATTGCATTGTTGCGATGACCATCCGTTAGTTGCTCAAGAATCTCGAAATCAGTAGGCTGTACGAGTCTCATATTGGAGTAGTATATACCATAGGTGTATAGTTAGTCGGAGATTTCGAACTCGGTGACCCCAGCCGGATACCGATTAGTGGGTTCTAGACGGAGAGGATACCAACTCACCGATTAGCTGAATGTAGGCGTTAAGCCCCCTTCCTCAAGGAGCAACGCAGGCCGAAGGCCGAGTAGCGCAGTAGGGAGGGGATACACCGCTGTCAGCGTTTGCATACACTGTTCTGTTGATGCCCACAACCACGCGAATCGGCACGCTTATGTTTCAACAATATATAAACATAGGTGATGGATAGACACGAGATTGGGGGCCACGAAGTCATCGAGGGAGAAGTGAAACCGACCGGCAACGGCGCACACGTCCTCGTTCCCAAAGACTGGCTTGGCACAGATGTGAAAATCGTCCGAACGTCTGACCCCGACGAATAGCCAATGCACTACGCCTACAGGTTCCGGCTTGATCCCACGCCCGAACAGCGTGAGCGACTCGATTATCACCGTGATACCTGTCGGCAACTGTACAACAACGCACTCAAGCAGTTTGAACAAATCCCCGACTCGGCAGGGACGCTCAACCAACGAGTGCGGCAGGTACGTGACCAACTCACCGACCTCAAAGAGTGGTGGGATGAACTGAACGACTTGTACTCGACAGTTGCACAAGCCGCTGTCATGCGAATCGAAGACAGTGTGAAAGCACTGTCTGAGCTGAAACAGAAGGGGTACAATGTCGGGAGCCTTAATTGGAAAGCACCACACGACTTCCGCAGTTTCACTTACGTCCAGTCTGGTTTCGAGTTCGATAGTAAGAACGGCCAGCTTGTCCTGTCACTATCGAAACTTGCGGATGTTCCAATCGTGAAACACCGAGAGATACCCGACGACGTGAATATCAAAGAGGTCACAATCAAGAAGGAATCCACTGGTGAGTGGTATGCCTGTTTCGCTGTCGATGGCAAACAGACGCCGGAGAAACCAACCGATCCCGAACACTGCGTCGGAATCGACGTTGGCATACTCAAATACGCCCATGATACGGACGGAACCGCTGTCGAGTCGCTTGATCTATCCAACGAACGCGAGCGGTTGGGACGCGCCCAGCGCGACCTCTCGCGGAAAGAACACGGCTCAAACAATTGGGAGAAACAGCGGAAAGTTGTCGCCAAACGTCACGCCGATCTGAAACGGAAGCGACGAGATTTCTTACACAAGCTGTCGAATTACTATGCTACCGAGTACGATTTCGTGGCCGTCGAAGACTTGGACGCGAAAGGGCTAGTCGAACTGCCCGGCAACTCTCTGAACCGAGCGTCGGCGGCGTGGGGGACGTTCAAGCGGCTGTTGGAATACAAGTGTGAGAGGGAAGGAACGCACTTTATCGGGGTCGATCCGAAAGATACGACCAAAGAGTGTGCGTCCTGTGGTGTGAAAACTGAGAAACCCTTGTGGGTACGGGAACACTCTTGTCCTGCCTGCGGGTTTGAAGCGGATCGGGACGCGAACGCGGCGATCAACATCCTTTCTCGCGGTTTGTCGAAACTAGGAGTGGGACACTCCGAAGGAACGCCTGTGGAGACTGCGCTCCCTGTGGATACTTCGGTATCTGCAAAGCGTGTCATAGAAGCAGGAAGCCCCACCCTCAAGGAACCCGCGCAAGCGGGTGAGTAGGGTGGGGTAGTTCACGGAGTGAACAAACGCTTCGAGTTAACTTAAGCTAGATCGTACTCAGAGCTGCTGTTCGACAAAGACTTCGAAGTCGTTGATCTCGTCAGCGAAATACGCCTCGCTGTGCTCGACAGCGATCTCCCCTTTTGTCGTTATGACATAGAGACCGCTCTGCTCTTTTGGTCCGACACGCTCAACGAGGTCTTCACTGAGCAAATATCCGAATCGGGTGTTGATGTACGCGCGATCTGCATCGATCTCGAGTGCAACGTTCGCGGCCACATTTCGCTTGCCACTCGCGAGAACCTCGAGAATCTTGAAATCAGTTTGATTAAGCCGGTCCATCGCTCTTGTTGGTCTCTTGTGTTCTGTGTTTGTTAGTCGTATGCAGATGCGTGAACGCCAACCAGCATGGGGCTCAGTCCGTTCAAAGGACACAGCCTGCAGGGAGAACTGCGTTCTCCCTATCGCTGGCCGGTGTGTGCTTGCCGTTACTCGCGTCGGGTCAGGAACCCAGCTGCGAGCGTGATTGCGAGCAGGGCGACGAGCACACCGAAGCCGGGCGTCCCGTCTTCGGAGCCACCATCGTCGGTGCCACCGTCATCGGCGCCACCATCATCAGCCCCACCGTCGTCGGCGCCACCGTCATCGGCGCCACCGTCATCGGTGCCACCATCGTCGGTGCCACCATCACCGGAACCACCATCGTCAACGGCTTCAACCGTCAGTGTCCCTGTCTGTGAGTCATTCTGCGTGTAGATGCCGTAGGTGTACTCACCAGCGTCGAGGTTGCTTGTGTCGATATCCTCGAGGGTGAGCGTGGCTTCGCCTCCGTTCGACCGGAGGAGCACGCTTTCTTCAGCGATCACTTGATCATCCACGCGGAACTCAACTGTCTGCTGGGCCGCCTGCTCACCAGTGTTGGTGATCGTCGCGGACCCATCGATTGTCTCGCCTTCGTTGATCGTCGCCTCGACGGGCTCGAGGTTACTGACCTCGAAGAACGCAGGAGCGGGACTCGACAGTGGACCACCGCCACCGCCGCCACCACTGCTGGTGGACACTTCATTGACCGTGAGTGTACCCTCGATAGATGTGCCGTTCGCATCTACTGTCACGTCGTACACACCGGCATCAAGATTACCAGTGACATCACTGAAGCTCTCCGTCTGGATGCCACTGCCATTGAGTGTGACACTCCGCGTTTCCACTTCGGTGTTGTCAATGGTCAACGTAACATCGAATGTGCCTTGTAGGTCGCCAAGATTCTCGACATCCACGGCGACGTACGTCTGCTCGCCTTCGTCGATCGAGGCGTCTGTACCAGCCCCTGCGATGTTGAGGTTCGACAGGTCAGCGGTAGCCGGCTGGTCAATGGTGATCGTTGCGTCGTCGGTCACACCACTTGTGATGAACCCGTCTGCGGTGCCGTGAGCGATTGCACTACCGAAGCCGTCACCGGTGGCCTCGTGCAGCATCGCGATATACTCGCCATCTGCGCTGACCGGCTCGTTAAACGTAACCTCGACGTTGCTGTTCGCTCCAGTGAGGTTTCCAGAGCTTCCAATCGGGGCGCCGATTGTGCCCGTACTGGCATCGTACGGGTGGACGACGACAACAAACGGCTCGTCGGTGCTGGTTCCGGTACGTAGATCAGCCGTCGAAACGTTGACAGCGCTGATGTTCTGCTGGATGAACGTCTGGTCGGCGAACGTTACGGTGCCGTCAAACAGCGTGACAGTGTCCGTAGCGATGCTTGCGCTTGCTGCATCCGACTCGTTATTGACTGTTGGCGCCTTACTGCTGGGCACCACGTAGATCGTGTGATCGCCAGGCACGCTGCGGTCATTGAGTGGCACAGTCTTACTGCTACCGTCTAACTCGCCTGCTTGGATGCTTGTGCCACCAACAGAGTCTCCGTTCGCATCGAAGACAAATATGCCGCTGTCGACGTTTGCATCGACGCTCTCGACGACAATTCCGGGGTTCGCGGGATTGTCGACGACCGTACTCGAACTCACAGCTTGATCGTTCACGGAGACGTTTCCGGCAGCTGTCTCATCAATAACCGTGAACGACACGGTATCAGTGTCGTTGGCTGTTTCGACGGTGGAGGTGTACTCGCCGGCCTCGTTAATATCGATGTTGGCGAACGCCGGCTTTGCCTCACCGGGCTGGCCAACTGGCTCAGACGCATTCAGCGTTAGCGACACTGTGTCTGCAGCGACTTCGGTGCCGCTTGCATTCTGGATGGTAAAGTTGACATCCTGTGTCGCATTCACGTCACCAGTGTTCTGAATCAATGCCGCGGCACCAATATCGCCTGCCGCGACCGTCCCGTTCTTTGTGGGTTGGGTGGCTTGGATTTCGAAGTTTGCAGGCTCACGAACCGTGGCGGTCGCATTATCGCTCACACCGATGAGTGCGGGATCACCGATCTCGGTAATGAACCCGAACTCTGCCCCGTACGGAATCGGGCCCGTCACGTTTCCATTGCCGTCCGTGGCGTGTAACACAGTCACGAGGTCGGTGGTGCCGCGCTCAGAGATCGGCTCGTCAAGCTCAACGGCCACATTCTCGTTCGATCCATTGAGGATTGCTGACGTTCCGACCGGAGTCAGCGTCTCGTTGCCATCTACAAACTCGAGTGTGTAGACAACCGCTGCGAAGTCCGTCGTGTTGTCTGCGCCATCACGCAGCGTTGCGTCGCTCAGCGTGACTTCTGTAGTGTTGCCGACAGTGTCTGTGTCATCCAGCTCAACTGTGCCTTCAAACACGGTTGCCGTGTCATTCGCGATGCTACTGTCTGCAGTCGCTGCAGAGATCTGCCCGACCGGTGGATCCGACTCGAAGACGTTCTCACCGGTTTTATCGCTTAGATCCGTGTCCGGAACGATGTGGACGGTGATGTCATTCGGAACGCTGGTGACATTCTCGAAGAGCGGGATTGCCGTTTCAGTTCCATCGAGTTCACTTGCGCTGAAGGACCACCAACCAGCCACAGTCGTATTGCCGTCGTCTTCGTAGGTGGCAAACACGTAACTGTCGACGTTGGCCTCGACATCTTCAGCGACGATCCCAGCCGGGAGATCGTCACCCTCAGCGAAGAACGCAAGCGAGGAGTTCGTCGCCTGCTCGTTGAGGGTAATGTTCCCTGTCGCTTCACTTACGACTGTCACACTTCCCGAGACGCTCGTATCGTTGCTGGCGATCGTGTACGTGTAATTGCCAGCCTCGGTGAAGGTAACACTCGAGCCGTTAAACACCGAATCAGAATTCGCCGGGAGCGTCAGTTCTTGCTTCTCTTCGAAAACGATCGAATCGGTTTCGTTGGTAACAGTCACCGTGAGATTCTGGGTCTCAGCGAAGTCCCCCTCGTTTTTGGTCTCCGCTGAGAGGAACAGCTCGCTCCCAGCAGCGATGGTAGCGTCAGTTGGTCGCGGATTAGTGACGTTGAAGAACGGCGAGTCGTTGATCGTCACCGTTGCAGTATCACTGACACCACCGGCAACGACACCGGCTGTGGCGTCGACATTCGGGACGGGTTCGCCACTGTCAGCGAAGTGCAGCATGGCGACCATATCCGTGTCGGCATCAACCTCGTTGATAGACACGGTCACGTCGTTCTGCGGCCCACTCAGCTCCGCACTCGATCCGAGGACCGGCAGCCCCTCTGTCTCTTCGTGGACAACGACCGTGTAATTCGCAGCCGTTGCCGGCTGGAGGTCACTCGTGCTCACAACGACTTCGGTGGTCGAGTCGTTGTACTCCTGATTATCGATCGCGACGGTGCCCTGGAAGACCGTCGCAGGGGCACTGTCGATAATGGAGTCTGCGGTCGCACTCGAGATGGTCTCGCCGGGCGCGTAGTCAGCACTCGTGTCGTTCGTGCGCACGGTATGGACCGTGTGTGCGCCGGGGAAGCCACCCGCATCCTGCACCGGGACAACGGCACTCTCATCGCCGGGTTCGAACGGGGTCGTGCCCGCGACAACGAGATCACCGGCGCCATTCTCGTAGGTGAGCAGCACCTCGCCGTTCACATTCGTGTCAAGGCCAACCTGCACACCCGCGTCTGCCGGCCCGTTCTGGGTCGAACTTGACGCCGTTGCCTGATCGGCGAAGTCGACCGTTGCTTCAGCTTGTTCAACGGTGACGACTGTGCTCTCGCTGTCGTCTTCGCTCGCAACCGTGAGCGCACGGTCACCAGCATCACCGATTGCGGTGTCCCACGACAGTTGGATCGTTTCCGTGGAGTTCGGTGTGATCGTCCGTGAGACGGCTGCAACTTCACCAACACCTTGATCGACACTCAGGCCGACCGACTGGGTCCCGGTCGCGTTCCCGGTGTTTTCGATGGTCGCTTCGACATCCACGGGGTCACCCTCGCCGATGCTGGCGGGCGCATCCGTGATGTTGATCTCGAAGTTCGGTTCACCAGTGAGTGCCTCCTCGTCAACCTCGAGTTGGACATCTTGGTTGCCATCGTTCCAGGCAACCGTCTGTGCGTTGACTGACTGGCCGTCAACACTGGTGATATTGGCGATGACACCACCCACGATGAACTGCACCTGGCCATCAGCTGGCTCTGGGACCTCGATTTTCTCGCCGTCGAGTGTCGCATCGCCAAAGGCACCATTAGTGCCTGCGACGAGACTATCAACGGCAGTGCGTTCTCCATCACCGTTGAGATCGGCATACGCAACGACTTCAAGCGATTCTCCGGGTTCGGCTCCGTTGACGCTGACGTCGCCGTAGTACGCAGCGGAGAGCGATGCATCTGGTTCGACATCAGCGGTCACAGCATCGGCAGGCGTTGCAGCGGCCACGCCAGCTGGAGCTAATGTGAAGCCCACCAAGATGAGGCAGGCGAGCGCGATCGGTGTCACGCGGGTATCAGGCATATGAATGGGAATAGTATGGAGCCTTGAGCTGTGTGTTCGTGTTTTGTGTGAAACGGTGTGGAAGCCGTTAGTTAGAGTGCTGTGCTACTAGGCGACCACCACTGTTTCGGTGGCAGAGGAGTCTTCGGTGCTCACTTCAACAGTGATCGTGTCGCCTGTTGTTTCGCCCCCATCAGTATTGACGGTGAACGTGACTGTCTGAGTCTGTCCAGCGTTGACACGCAGGTTCTCGTCCTGCGGCAGGTCAATCGTAGCCGCACTACCAGATGTCGACACTTCTTCGATAGTGAGCGTCTGGATGTCGTCCTTGTCACCAAGGTTCTCGACATCAACAGTCACATCGAAGCTGTCTGCACCGGCTGCTACCGGCGCCGTAGTACCCGTAATCGTCGTGTCGAGGAACGCATCGGTACCGATCGTGTCGGTGTTGTCGGTGCGGTCTGCGACGTTGGCAGCCGTCACGGTCGCGGGCTTGGTAATCTGTTCAGCAACGGTGAGCCCGACGTTGGACTCCTCGTTGACAATCACGAGGTAGCCAGCGTGCGGGTGGACGATCTTGTCGCCAGCACCACTGCGGAAGTTCTCACCGAAGCCAGCGGCCGTCGGGTCGCGCACGAGGTCAGCGTCCGTCTGGGCGCCGACACCGTACAGGTTGTCACCGAGTTCGAACGGCTGGGCGACGTAGTCCGTGTCGCCACCCGGGAAGAGACTGTCATCGACCGTGCCCGCACGGGTTGCCGGCACGAAGTTCAGTCCTTCGTTGAACTCGTTGCGCGCGATGTTCGTGTTGTTGCCGTCAGAGTCGTACTCGATGAGCACCGACGAATCAACGCTGTCGGTGTTGTCGACCACGTACGCGTCGAAGGCTTCGACCTCATGGTTCTCGAAGTCTTCATCGACGAGGCCGAACGTCCCATCGGCTTTGAGCTCGTAGACGGCGCCTTCAAGCTCCGTGTCGAAGACGTCCGCGAGCGTCAGGCCATCCTCGACCTGCGCCGGGAAGCCAACCGTCGTCACCGAGCCACTCGAGACGACCACGTCGTGACCGAACTCAGTCGTGGACGAGACATCGTCAGCGCTCGTCTGGTTCGTCGTCAGGAACGGATCGTAGACGGTGGTTGCAGTGCCGGTGATGTTAGGCGTCGTCGTTGCGCCGGGTCCAGCACGCTCACCGTAGTAGTTCAGCGTGGCATTGAGTTCAACGTCGTTGTTCTCGATGGCCGTGGTCCCACTGTTGAACGCGTTGTTCTGAACAGTGAGGTCACCAGCAATAGCGTCCACACCAAGCGAGATGTCGTTACTCTCGAAGGTGGTCTGGGTGATTTCGCTGTCAGTGGCCGCGGCGTTAATTGCGACGCCGTCGCCGGCGTCGTGGTTGCTGATCGTCGCATCAGTGACGCTCAGAGTGATCGTACCACTGTTAACAAGAATTCCTTCCTCATCGTTGTTGTCGATGAGTGTTTCCTCGTTAACGTCGAGGGTGAAGGTCCCACCAGTCGACGCATCGATACCCTTCAGGTTGTCTGTAAGCGTGCTGTTGGACACGTCGACCGTGGCAGCAGCACCCGACGTGGAGATGCCAGCATCCTCGTGGTTGCGGATCTCCGTGTTGGTGATGTCAACCGTGCCAACATCAGCAGCGATGTTGACACCGAGACTATCGCCATCTGTGTAATCGCCGTTCGTGAACACGCTGTTCTTGATATCCACGCTAGTGACTGCAGCGTTAGTGAGATCAACGCTCGTCGCAGTCGTCCCGTCGACGACAGCAACGTCGTCAAGCGTGAGGTCACCGGTAAGGCCGCCCACACTGATAGCATCCGGATACTCGGAGTCATCGTCAGACGTGACATCCGTGCTGATGATGTCGACATTAGCGGTTACTCCGCTGAGGTCGATGACCGAAGTACCGGTATCGGTCTGACCAACCACAGTGACGTCAGTCAGCGTGATCGAGTCGTAGTGGTTTGTAGTGGCGAGGTCAACATTGCCGTTGATAGTCACCTCATCGTCCGTAAGTCCACGGACGAGCAGGTCTGTATCACCAGCAACACCGGCTTCACCGATCGTGACGTCCTCGTTGTAATCGCCAGCTTCGACGACATCGACAATCGCGGCGTCGTTGGCGGTGTCCGTGTCGACAACGCCTGCACTGTCGGCAAAGTCAATCGAGCCGTAGAGTGTATCGTCGTCAGCCAGGGACTCTGTTCCACTATCCTCAGCGTAGACGAGGACTGCCTGTTCGAAGGTGTTCTGGCTGAATTCAATCGGGCCAGCGGTAACGCCGTTGTAGACACCCTCTGCGTTAATGCCAGAGTCAACGAGACTCTGGGATAGCTGCACCTGCGTTTGGAAGCCATCGAGATCGACTTCCGTCACGTTGAGCTGTTCGATGCCCTCTTTGCCAGGCTTGTCAACGCTACTGAGGTCAAGTCCCGTAGACGCGGTGTCAATACCAGGACCAGTCACAGAGACGTTCTCAACCGTGAACCCGTCACGGTCATCGCCACCGCTCGCTTCGAGTACGAGACCGTCACCATTGACGTCGAACGTACTGTCAGTAACCGTCACGACGTTCACGTCAGTCGTGGTAGAGCTAACGAGGAAGCCAGAGCCCGAGCCAGCGTTAGTAACATTGAGATCGCTGAAGGAACTCTGAGCATTCGCACTTGCAACTTTAATGACAGCATCCGCGCTCTCTGCCTCAATCGTGAGGTTAGAGATGTTGTTGTTGTTCAGGTCTGCATTGTTGTCTGTAATGAGGAATGTCGTCTTAACGAGGACATCCTTGTTTTCACCCGTGATCGAAATGCCGTCCGTCTCGGGGAAGTCAACGCGTGCATCATCGTAGCTGTCAACTCCTTCAAGACCGTCGGGGTCTTTGACTTCGAGTTCAGCAGAGTTGACGTTCGCAGCGGCATCGACGAGATTCGCTGCTTCGTCGATACTGCCAGGCAGGTACGAGTTGGCACCAGTGACATCAAGGTTGTCAACGGTTCCGTAGGTGTCCTCGTAGCTGGTCCCGTCAGGACCAATCACGAGGGTACCGAACTCGTTGTTGTTCTCGGGATCGAGGATAGCGTCGTAGCCAGCCTCACTGATGACCGAATCAGCCTGAGTGTCAGTCTCGGCGATCAGGTACGCGTGTCCCGTGATCGTGTTGTTGTTGAACGGAATCGCGTCGTCACCGGAGCCAGTGAACGGGTCAGAGCCGAAGCCAGTGATTGCCTCGAACTCGACCCCGACACTGCTACTACCGCCAGCAACGTCCGCGCCGACGAGTGTGTTACCGGTGATGGTAACGTCCTCGGCACGCGGGAGATTGTACTGGACACCAGTCAGCATCTGACCACCACGGACCGTGTTGTCCGTGATGGAGATGATACCGTTAGAGCCCTGTGTTCCAACCTGTAGGTTGATCCCGACACCGTCACCGAGATTCGTCAGGGTTGCGTTATCGACGGTGTACTCGTTGGCCGCCGTCGCAGCATTATCAATACCATTGATCGTAATGCCGTTGACCGCAGTTGCGCCATCAGTAGCCGTAACTGTGACGTCAGTGACGTTAACGTTGTCCGAGCCGTCCTGGACAAGTACACCAGTGTTGCCGTTACTGATGCCCGTGATGTCAACATCATTAACGAGGACATCACCAGCTCCGGCACCGTTGCCGATGGTAATCGCGTCGGACGCACCAACAGTAGTCAACGAGAGGTCCTCAAGTGTGACCGAATCCGCTGCGTCAACGGTGAGCGACTGACCATCAAGGTCAACCGAACGGACAGTCAGGTCACTTGCAGTGCCACTGTCGGTGAACGTACCCCCGACAACGAAGTTCTCGAAGGTGACCTCAGTATTGCTCGCAAGGTCAACATTACCACCGATAGTCGGACGCGTGTCTGCGTCACCGCTGACAACGACATTATCGGTCGAAATAGTCACGCCACCCTCGTTGTAGGTCCCGCTCCCCACAGCGATGGTGTTCCCTGCAGCGCCACCGTCAGCGTCGGCCGCGTTGATCGAACCGTAGATGTCGCCGTCCACGCTGACAACATTGTTGTTGGCGTCAACCGGAACGGCGAGCTGCGCGAACGTGTTGTTGTCGCGGAGTACCGTCGCATTGACGTTGGCTCCAGCGTTGTTGATCTGGGTCTCGAAGCCAGCGAAGTTGTTGTTCACAACCGTCGCGCTGTCAGGTGCTTGGAGATTAAGACCGATATCTGCGGAACCAACCGTCGTCGTGTCTGCTGCGTTCAGGTCGTTGTTCTCAATCGTGACCTCACCGGCAACATCAGGAGCAACAGTGATCGCGTTACCGGAAACACCCGCGTTAACTGACGCAATAACTGTCGAATTCAGAACGGTCGGGTCATCGCCGCCTGTATCGATGAGAACCGCTTCACTGGCACTAGTGGCAGTGTTTTCGAACGTAATCCCATCAATGGTCACGTTCGCAGCACTGACAGTGGTTTTCTCTTCAAAGCTGGGTACAGAGCCAGTGAAGGGATTTTCTTCACCGACAATGGTCAGTGATGCGACATCGGCGGTGAAGGAGGCATCGTTCGTGTTGCCGTTTCCGTTGTAAGTGCCACCAGTCACCCGAATGGTGTCACCCTGATCGGCCGTCGCATCGCCAATTGCGCTCTCGACACTCGTGTAGTACTGGTCTTGGCTACCGTCTCCGGGTTCAAGCGTAACCTGTTCGCTGTGGACAAGTCGGGAGTTAGTCCCGTCACCAACGTCGAACGCGGTGATCGTCGACGTGGACGCTCCAAAGGTCCCAGCCGCGAACAGCGCGTCGTCAACGTTCTTGTCCTGGAGCGTGTTCTCTTGGGTCCCGACGAGTGAGTCGAGCGCGTCACCGTGGGTGCCCGTACCCGCGTCAGCGAGAAGGCTGTAGTCGGACGGGTTAGAGTTGTCGACCGAAATGGCGACGATATCGTCTGGCGAAGTAGTTTTATCGCTTGCGAGGGTACCATCACCAGCGCCAGGGGTACTCTCGGTTGCCGTGCCGGTCAGAGCCGCTGCCTCACTCCCAGTCGTCACGACGATGTAGTCGTGGGTGCCCGCAACATCGTTCTCGCCGGTAACCGTTGTATCGATTTGCGAGAACTCGGACTGGGGATCGAACTCAATGAACACCGCTCCACTTGCATCGGTAGCGGAGTCCGAAACACTCAGCGTGCCGGGTGCTGCATCGAGGAAGGCAGCCGGGTCATCCTCGAAGGATTCACCGACATCGAAGAGCGTGTCAATACGGTCTGGTGTTACTGCGACACCAGCGAAGTTAGTGTCAGCTGAACTAGCCAGAGTGACACTCCCATCGTCCTCGAGTGTTGTACTTGCACCAACTGTTTTCACAGCACTATCATTGGCGATGTTAACGTCGTTTCCGACGTCTGTGCTATCGACGGCGGAGTCATACGTCCCGCCAGCGGTCTGCGCGCCAGCACCGCCGACGAACGCCATCCCGCCCATCGAGACGAGCATAATCAATGCAAGCGATACAGCGAGCACCTGCCGGCCGGACACGCTCTCGCGTATACTCATGAGGGGCCCTCACGAGTGCCGACAGTTGCTGTCCGATTCGTCACACCAAATCTGTCTACCATTGGTATATTGCTATGGTTTATGGCGGTCCTACATAAAGGCAGGGGATAGGTCATTGAAGAATAATGAAACAAAAAGAATAGGCCGGATTCAGCCGTTTTAGGGATTCTCTAGAGAGATCTTGTGGTCAGGAAACGTACAGAGTATGGGTATCAGCTTCTTTTTATCATCCACGCGCACGCAAAGCAAAGAGGTAGAGTCAACTCAACGGATCGATGTAGCGATCATAAGTATGGAGCTGACAGCGTTAACAATCTTTTACGCATCGACACAAGAGCGGGGTCACGACACTCAGGGAGATCGCCGCGCGCTCGTCGTCGATAACTGTCTCGCGAGCCCGTGAGAATAGCATGAAAGCGGCGAGTACGAGTGTATACAGTCTGAGAAGGCTTCTCTCAGTCAGTTGTCCCGCGGATCGTCTGTCAGTTCATACACACCGCTCCCGATATTTTGAACATGGCCGTGTTCTTCGAGGCGACGTAACCGCTGTTGTACGTATTGACGAGTGAAATCCAGCCGATTAGCGATATTTAACGGTGCATTCCGTCCCTCCTCTAATATTGCCAATATGGCTTCATCAGTATCGCTAAGCTGGATTGGAGGCATACCTGCTACTAGTTTGTACGTCTTTATATTGTTTAGCAACTGCCAAAGTAAGATTACGTAGTAAGTTATTTAGGTTCAGGGTATAGAATCTAATTACAGAAGCGCGGGATGCCGGTCCGCAAAGGGCCGGAGCGTGCAACAACACGCCCGACCGTGCTTCGGGAGCAACCTGAAGCAATGCAAGCTACGATTGCCATCGCTGAAAAGCGCACCGACCCAGCCGCACAGCCAGCCGACGATCCAACCGGGTGCGATCACGAGTGGTGTCACGGGCCCACAACCGAGCCACTCCCGTGTTTCGCCTGTTTCGAGCACCGCACGCCAGCGAGAGGCGGCGATGCGTAACGCGCCATCCCCGCATCAACAGACTCGCACCACCCCATCACGAGTCGTCCAAGCGACGCCGAGCCAGTTGTTCCATGGCGACGTCGTCGAGTACGAGTCCACTAGGGTCACCTGCACGACCTGCAAGCGCGAGCTCCAGGAACGAACGCCGGTAACAGCACGCGCCTACCGACTCGTCGACGCGATCGAGTGGGTGGTCCCGCGCGTGTACTGTGGTGAGTGTGCCCCGACAGCACTGACGACGCCGACGCTGGGCGCCGTCGACATGCTTCTCACGGGCATCCTCAGCGTGCTCGCACGCGAGCAGACCCACCGACTGTGTCTGACCGAGATCGAGCCGATCGCGTACAGCCCGCCAACAGACGGTGAGCCACTATGACCAGCAGCACTCTCACGCACACAAGCGGGTCGAGCCGCCAGCAGCCGGTTTTAAGTCTCGCCGCTAACAAGACAGCAGCACAGCTAGGAGAAATCTACGCCGCCTCCAAAGAACCGGAACTGAACACCTGGTCCTTGGAAGCTAAACGACTTGAACGTTGCCCCTCGAAGAGCGGCGCGTTTCGGTCGGGGAGGCAGAACATCTGCCCGCGGCGGATCCTTAGCGATCCCGCCATGATCACGACACATCCATCGACGATCGGAGTCGCACAGCCCGCAGTCCGTACATTCTCATCGTCTCTCGCGACCGTAGCGGCCAGCACTCGGGATGATTACAAGTGATCGACCATCACTCGCTCTCTGACAGCGAGCCGGCTGGTCGCGATGACACCACCGACACAGTCGTCAAGACCGGTACCACCTTGGTCGACGCGACGACAAAGGCGCCCACGAGGGCAGACACCTGGGACGCAACCATCCAAACCGTCGGAGCTGTCGGCAACCACGTGGCTGATGCCGTCGACGATCCCACCACGTCGAGCCGCCAGGAGCCGGTTTTAAGTCTCGCCGCTAACAAGACAGCACCACAGCTAGGAGAAATCTACGCCGCCTCCAAAGAACCGGGACTGGACACCTGGTTCTTGGAAGCTAAACGACTTGAACGTTGCCCCTCGAAGAGCGGCGCGTTTGAGTCGGGGAGGCAGAACATCTGCCCGCGGCGGATCCCCAGCGATCCCGCCATGACCACGACACACCCACCGACGATCGGAGTCGCACAGCCCGCAGTCACCGCAGTTTCACCATCTCTCACGACCGCAGCGGCCAGCAACTGGGGTGCTCACCAATGATCGACCATCACTCGCCCTCTGACAGCGAGCCGGCGAGTCCGGACGACGCTACCGAGACCGCCGTCGAGGCGGTGGCCGCCTTCGTCGACGCGACAACAGACGCGCTCGAAAGCGCTGACGCCTCCAGTGAGACCGTCCAGGCCGTCAAAGCCGCTGGTGACCAGCTGACCGACGCCGTTGACGATCTCGCCATGGAAGTGAGAGCGGCCTCAACCTGTGCCACGGCCGCAGAAGCAGAACTCGACGAACTCGAAACCAAACTCCAAACAGAACGCGAGACGCGCGCCCGCGAGGCTGCCGAGGACCGCAAGCGCCTCCACAGCGTCGAAGAACGTGTCGACGACCTCGCAGGTGACGACGATGCAACCACGGAGACAGCTGACACACCGACCGCGAACACGCCCGATCCCGGTCCCGAGCCGCGGACGCCACTCGAGGACGTCATCCGGATTCCTGAGCATCTCGCCGCGGAGAATCTCACCGCGAACCAGCGGCGAGCGCGGTTCGTCGCGAAAGACATCCACGAGTACACCCAACGCGTGCCCGCCGGGCGGGCGATCAAGTCTTCGGAGCTACGGCGGGTCCTCACAGCCGGCGAGGACGCCCAGATCTACACTCAGACGGTGAGTCGCGTCGTCGAGTTCCTCGACGAGCTCGGTGGCGAGGCCGTCCAGGTGCAAGAGTCGAAACGCGGCGAACGCGTGATCGTGTTCACGGAGGCGTTCGTGAATCGTGTCCGCGCTCACCAGCGACACGCGGAGCGTAACACCGTTGTTACCGACGCAGGGGTAGCAAGGTAGCCAGCCGTGTTACCGACACACGCCACGCGGCGCTAACCGCGCTCGGAGCGATCACACATCACGGCGATCGTGTGTGTTTGGAGTGGCAACACTGGGCGGCCCTTCCGGGAATAAGGAGTGAAACGACGTGGTGAGAACGAGTTGGAGAAGAGACGCTGTGGGAGGTCAGTAACAACGGTGTTACTCACCCTCCGAGGAAGTGGCTCACAAGAACGTGAAGACCGATGGGCGACTGGCAAGCACGAGTGATCGGGTGCGTTCTAAACGACCTAGACCCACCGATTGGAAGCACCGTCAAAACCCGATTCCCGAGAGCGAAGACAATCGGACGTAGACTACCACGTGGTGATCGGCGTCCCTACGGGGAGGCCGACGTGGGAGCCTACGTTGGCCCTACGTGGTCCCCAGGTCAGTACTACGGTACCGCTTGGTGAGCGAGAAGGGAGCCTAAGGGAGCAGTGCTCCCCCGGACAGCCCCGCCCAGCCGATCGGATCCACCAACCGGCACGTACCCAACATTTATGATGTCGGTATTTGGAGATATCTATGCCACACCAGTGACAGGCTGTAGTATGTCTGTACCGGGCACGCCCAGCTGTGAAAGGGCCAGACACACAGCACCGAATCTGGTGGCAAAGTCAGAGGCACACACCACTCTTCCCCCCTCCCCCGCGTTCAGCTCACAAGCAGCGCCGGAACCGATTCTCGCGCGATGACAAACCCCCACGTCGAGGGGACGCCGATCGGCCCGTCGACCGGCCCCCCGCCCGACGCTGCCTCGGCGTTCCCTCGGCGTCCGCCCGGCGTCCCCCGACGTGGCGATCACGGGCAGTCCAAGGCAGCAGTGCTCCCCCGGACAGCCCCGTCCAGCTTGTGGGGCGACCGCCGAGCGAGCGAACGCCGACCGGGTGAGCCAGTCGTGACCCAGTTGCCGACGATGCGGTCAGTAATACAGACACTCGTAGCGACCCAGAGTTACGATTCAAGCACCGAGGAATCGTCGAACAGACGGTCTCCGTGATGGTCGATCGCCTGAACGAGGACACCAGCAACAAGTGCGACGCCAGTCCATATCACGGAGACAGTACCGACATCAACCCCGAGTGTGGCGGTCCCCGTAAGTACAGTTTGCCAGAGTGGCAGGACAATCCCGAGAAAAAACGCACCAGCAAGCGTGATCCCACCAGCGATGAGTTCGGTGTGATACCGAGTCGCAACAATCGCCCCAACGAGGCCAGCAGCAAGAATGAGAATGAGCGTCTCAATTCCTTGTGCGATAACGAGTTGTTCCAGATTGGTCGCAAGGGTCCTAGCAGTCGCGATCGGTGCGGTCGATGGGTCAATCGTTGAGAACAAATTGAAAATTGGATCGCCAAGGAAGAAGACGCCGACAGCGCCCGCAGTCGAGAAAAATCCAGTGATAACCGCAGCAAGCCGGGTTGCCACCGGCAGAACAATCCGACCGGCAAGAGCGCCGCCAACGAACAATCCGCCCGTCCAGAGGAGTCGTTGATTGGGAGTTAATCCAGGGACAAACTGTGGAAGCAATTGCCAGCCAGCAACACCACCAACAGCACCACCACCAATCCAACCAGTCCAGCGAAGGAGATGTGCCACCAGCCGGTAGCCCAATCCAGCCAGCACAACACCGAGTAGTGACACAACAAGGAGCGGGATCAATGTGGTTGCTGAAGGAACAGTCACGCATCCCAGTATGTTTGCTGGTATTATAATTTTGTTTCCGTTATGCGAGTGTCAGAGGACTTGCACCCCAGAAAATCAGTTCGCTGATCTCACGGGTTACTGACGCCACCCCCACCCGGCCCGGGGGCGGGCCCGCCCCCGGCGCCGGGGTCGCTCCGGGTGGGGGGGTCGGGTCTGCTCCGGGGGCTCCCCGGGTCACTGCCGGATCGCCGATCCCCCCTCCACAAGGAAGCGAAAGGGAGCGACTGCTCCCCCAGACACCCCCAAAGCGGTCACCCTACCGGACGCGGCTACCCCGGCAACACGACCCCGGCGTCACGCCCCGTGAGATTCGAGTCTAACTGTGTGAGAACAACTCTTGCAGTGTTGCTGTCGTCGACAGCGGGATCTCGACGTGCCCCCACCGAGGTCTCGACGTCTCTTCAGCGTGGCGATCACGGAGAGCTAAAAACGACAGTGCTCCCCCAGGGCGCCCCGACCACCCCACACCGCCACCGTCGAGATGGGAACACCACGGAGGGCAGTCTCTTCGGAGGTGTCCGTTCAGAGGGGTGAACTCTCAAAAGTGTCCAGAGGGTGGTTCGACCAGCCAAGTGACGGGCCACCGCGACACGCTGACGTGTCCGTGCGGATTCAAAGGGTACACAGACGTCACGATCGTCACGCTGAGACACGACACCCAAGGCTTGGTCCAAGCAAGTGCGTGATCGTTGGCCAAGACCTTGGTTCGGTCTTGGTCTCACCGTTGGTTGTTGCTTGGTGGGGCCTAACTGTCACACGGACAGTCCAAGGGAGCACTGCTGCCCGGGGCACCCCATCCGAGACCGCCACGGTACAAGTTGGGAGACACCGCCGTCAGACGGTGAAAAGAGAACCGCCCACACAAACTAGCAGCGGCTCATTCTGAGAGTCACAACGGAGACGGAATCGCACTCCAAAAGGGGGTGGCCCCTAACTGCAGAACGGGTAGACGTCGTGTCTTTGCCTCATTCGAGGGAGGTGTCCCGCTAGCAACCTGTGTGGCGATACCACTGAACTAATCAGTTGTGTGTCGCCGAACCAGTGCTCATGTGGTTTGCCTTGCGGCAGTTGAACGGAGTGGCTGGAGCGAGGTAACTCTGCTGTCCTGAATCCCTCTAGGATACGCTGTAGGAATCCCTATAGGATATACTGTAGGAATTTCTATAGAGTTACAAAAACCTGTAGAGCAGCATCAACGGTCATGCTCGCCAACAAGGATCGTGAGCGTGATCAGCATGTTGTGCTCTCTAGACCCATCTAACCCTAACCAGTCCCGCAAAATCGGTGAATACGGTCAAGAAATGACTGGCTATTGAATGATACAGTTCAGAAGTCTAAGAATAACAATACACGTTTACCGAGAGTACAGACTAGGTGTAACACCTATGAAAGACTACGCAAAACCGATAGTCGAGACGTACGGGAGTGTCGAGGAGATTTCTGAATCAAGCAATGACGGTAGTTACGGCGGCAGTGGTGACGATGAAGGCGTCAACGGCGCCAAATGGTTCAAATAGTTACTTTGAGCAGTTGTAGAAGCGGTCTCCAGCCCCGGAAGTGAGACACACTGTGTCATCGCATGAAACCGGCGTCACTGTTCTATCGGCGTTGCTCAACGACTGTCAGATTCTCCAGCGGGCGCTGTGTCATCGTCAAACGCCGCCGCGACGGCGTTCGCCCACGATCCAAACCGGCGTTGGTAGGTTGCCACGCCATATTCGCTGTGCTCGCGAGCCTCATCTGAGCTGGGACGATGCCCCAACGACGAATGAAGCCGTTGAAGCTCGGCGAGCAAAGCTGACTCAGGAATGGCTTTCTCTTCACGCGGGGTAAAGCCAGCCGCCTCAAGCGCATCGTTCCATGAGCCAAATCGGTTCACGTACGTGCGGGCCGCATACTCGCCGTGCGCATCCATATCGCGATAGCGGGGCGGCGTCGCGTGTGCGTCAGCAACCCGCTGGAGCTCATCAAGGAGCGCTGTGCTCGAGCGGGTCGCGTGAATCTCGGTGGTATCATCAAAGGCGTCCTCGAGCGCCGCCGTCCACGAGCCGAAATGGGTCTGATACGCCGAGACAGAATATGCGCCCTCACTCGTCATTTGTTCGCCAGTTGGGATCTGATCGACAACATCGGCAACCCGATGTAACTCCTCAAGCAGATCCGCTTTTGAGATCGATTCTGCTGGTGATCGTGGTTCAAAGCCGGCCTTCTCAACAGCCTCCTGCCAAGAGCCAAACCGGCGGGTCACCGTGGTTGCCGCCATCGATCCGTGATCACGGAACTCCTGGAGTGTTGGCGCGCCCGCACTCTCTGTGTGGGCAGCTACCGCGCGAATGGCAGCAAGCAATTCTTCGTCGCTGTACGGCATAGATGGAACGTACAGGATCTCGTATTTGACTGTTCTGGCTGCAAGACGGGAGAGTCGACCGTACCGGCCCAAGTTCACGACTCAGCATCTGTCGAGAAGTGGTGTACATCGTTTCGGCATCGAAACGCGTTAGCGGTGTTGTGTACAGAAGATTCGGGGTGAAGCTCTCGCCAGCTGTGAGAGCCAGTAGGTGAGTTAGGATGAGCTTAATACACGACAAGTAGAGTTTTACCACCAACGTTACAACCACAATCAGTGTTGACAGGTGATCTGCGGCATCGACGTCGCTACTTGGTGGCAGTGCTGCTTGTGGCCCTCCTCGTGAGTGTGAGCGCCGTCAGTCTCGCCGGCGCAAGCGCGACGACGGCCCCATCGATCGACGCTGCGTCGACGGCGCCAATCGAATCGACCAACATTGGCGGCCCTGACAGTGCAGTTTCAGCCGATCGCGAGATCGCATCGGACGCTGGTACGAACCCCCCCACAACCGACACAGCCAACACATCGGCTGCTGGAGACGAGACGGAGACGTATCTACTCGTCCTCGACGATGATCTGACTATCGGACCCACCCGGACAGCCGCAGATGTCGAGCGGGCCAAGCGCAACGCAGAGCGCGCGCAAGCGCCAGTCGTCGACCGGCTTGAGGCACAGGGAATCCCGGTCACAGCGCAGTTTTGGATCACGAACACCATCATGACCACCGTCGATCCGGACGCCGTGACACCGGCCGACCTGAAGACAATTGACGGTGTCACACGCGTTGAGCCAAATATTGAGTTTCAACGACCGAAGCCACAGCCGGGCGGCGATACTGGCCTCACAGCTGAGACGACAGCAACGACTGATGGGATCGGTGCGACGACGTACGGACTCGAGCAGATCAACGTCGACGGATTCGTTGATTCGTATCACACGAACGGCAGTGGCACGCGGGTGGCGATCCTTGACGATGGACTCAACGGGTCACATCCCGATCTCAACGTGACGCTCGGAGTAAACGTCAGTGATGGGACTGTGAGCGACCCGGCTACAACGACGCTCCAGCCAGATAGTGGCCACGGCGATCACGTTGCTGGAACTGCCGTGGGTACGACCACACCGGCCGGAGATGTTGCCCGCTACAGTGTGGCGCCCGACGCAGCACTGCTGAAAGCGGACGTCTTCGTCGGCGGCGCAACACTCACCGATGTTCTTGCTGCGATCCAGTGGGCCGTCGAAGAGGATGCTGACGTTGTCAGCATGAGTCTCGGCCTCTCTGCTAGTGATACTGATTCGACGATTATTCTCTCGATGGATGATGCTATCCAGAATGCCAACAACGCTGGCACCGTCGTGATCGGGTCCGCTGGAAACGACGGGAGCGGCTCTACAGGCGGACGCGTAAGTTCACCTGGTGCGGAGTTTCCAACCGTCTCTATCGGCGCAACTGATGCCACTGGTGACGTGGCCAGCTTCTCGAGTGGGGCCCGTATCGCTCCAGAGACAACCGTCGTCTTAGCGGATGGATCCGGAACAGCTGCCCCGTATCCAGACCACTACCCGCACACGTACGTGAAGCCAGATGTCACAGCCCCCGGTGTCGACGTGGTGAGTGCAGGTTCACTCAATCCCATCCAAGAAAACCCGACGTATTCGACCGCTAGCGGCACGTCGATGGCTGCCCCACACGTTGCTGGAGCCGTCGCCTTACTGCAGTCAGCCACGCCGGCCCACCGAGAGCCACACGTACTGATAAACGCACTCGCTGAAACTGCCAGAAAGCCTGACGGCACAGACGCGACTAGCCGCGATATCCGGTACGGGATGGGAGTCATCGACGTGCTAGCCGCCCGAAACGCGCTCAACAGCACGACAACAATCAACGGGACCGTGACCAACAGCACCAGCACGCTCACTGGGGCGGCAATCACGACCGACAGCGGCGTCATCGCTGCCACTGACGCTGGCACGTACGCGATCGAACCCACGACTGACGCCACAACGGTGTCCGTGACAGCGAACGAATACGGCTATGCCCCCGAGACAACGTCAGTGACAACGGGTGGGAGTGAAACGCTTGAGTTCGAGCTTAACCAGATCGAGTCAATTCGTGTTGAGCTCAACGCCACTCAGATCGAAACGACAGAGAAGACAGATCTAACGGTGATTGCCGACCATCCGGACGGTACAGAGTCAGACATCACGGAGGAAGCCACTGTAACAAGCAGTAACACGAGCGTCGCAAGAATCAACACGGCGACGATCAGTGGGGACAGCGCAGGGACTACGACGATCACAGCGCACTACGATGGACTCACTGCTAAGAGCGCGTTTGAGGTTATTGCGCTTGAGACCATTACCCTCGAACTCTCAGACACCACGGTGACGACAGGACAAAGCGTCACAGCAACGGTCACCGGAACGTACACTGACGGCACCAGCCGGACGTTCACAGACAACGCGACGATCACAGCAGGTGACACCACCATTGCAGCGATCGACAACGCGACAATTACCGGACTCAGCTCAGGCACAACCACGATTACAGCGACCGTCGATAACGAGACAGCAACTGCCGATCTCACAGTCCTTGATCCGGCGTTTTTCGATGTGAACGTGACACAGAGTCCCTCTTCCGTTGTCGAAGGGGAGCCGCTCACACTCGAGTATACGGTGACGAACACTGGTGATCGCACCAGTACGCAAGATATCACCGTCTCCATCAACGGAGCCGAGCACACAAACGAACCGCTTCAGCTCGAGCCGAATACGACAATTAACGACACGGTGACGTATCAGACCCAGTCTGGTGATGCACCCAGTCTCGACGTCGAGATTGCCAGCACAAACGTCACCGTCACCGAGACAGTAGCCGTACAAACCCCGCCACACTTCCTAGTCACGATTGATGCCATCAACGACACCGTCCTCGAAGGCGACACGATCACGGTCGCATACACCGTGACGAATACGGGTGACGCTGCGGGAACACAATCTGTGGCACTTCGTACGAACGGGACGACACAGAACACGACCACGACGACGCTTGCAGGCGGCGCCACGACGAACTCGACGTTCCACTATCAGACGCAGTCCGGAGATGTACCTGCGCTCACCATCTCGGTCGCCAGTGCGGATACCACAGCCACAGAGAGTGTCACTGTCGACGCGCCAGCCGGATTCACCGTCACAATCGATGAGAACGTCTCAACAGGAACCCTCACAAAACCGGATCCGATCGTCGTCGCTGCCGAGATCAAAAACGGCGGGACATTCAACGGGACCGAGCCGATCACCTATACACTGACCCGGGATGAGAACAGGACAACGAGGAACGTTACAAACGTCACGGTACCCGGACGAACAACGACTACAGTAACCTTCACGACACCCACATCAGATCTCGAAGTCGGCGAGTACGTTGCGACTGTCGATGGCGAGACCGACACCGATACACAACCCATCACACTCGAGCCAGAGCAGCCTGTCGAGGAAGGTACTGGTGGGGGTGGAGGCGGAGGTGGCGGCGGACAGGCATCGCTGACCGGTGGTGAACGTGAGGAGTTCATGATTCGCAGTAGTACCCAATCAGCAACAGCAATTCGACAGGGAGAGTCATTCAGCGTCGCAGCGGACATCGAAAATACGGGGGTCCAAGGTGCACAGCAAATTCAGTTGCTACTCGATGGAACACAAACAGCCACGAAAAGCGTGTTGTTGCGCCCGCGAGAAATAACAACAGTCACCTTTGAGAATCTCAGGGTTGACGCGGACCCCGGTGAGTACCCTTATCAAGTTGTTACTGAAGACGACACCGCCCAAGGGACGATTACTGTCCGTGGCGATGCAGAATCCGTCACTGCCACACCAGATACGGAGACAGCAGAGAACGATACAGCCACAGTGGAGACGAACACGACCGAGGATGCGGACACCACAGCGGATGCAGAACCGGATGGTGAGCCCACAGAGACAGCTGACGAAAATCCCGGATTCGGACTGGGTGTGGCAGTAGTGTCACTACTGTTAGTCTCTAGCCTGCTCTGGAGACGGTCTCAGCGGTGACAAGACGTGTTAGAGAACACCTACAGACTACCCTATATATGATCCTACAGAGAACACTACAGAGAATCCTATAGGAAACTAGACCATAGACGATCGGTCTGGAAATCAGTGTGACTCGTCGTCGTGCTGCTGGAGATACTCCCGAGCCGCTTTAAGATCTTCAAGCGCTCGTTCTTGACTGGTAATAGCCTGCTCGAGACACAGATCGGCTTGGTCGGTAGGTATCTCAAAATCATCGTGAGTAACATATAGCAAATATCGCTCAAGTGAGGTCGTGGTATCTCTCTGCGCTTGGAGAAGTGAGTTAATAATAGCCCAATCGAACTCAGCAGGTGTTACTGAGACACTGCCGGACTCGGGTAAATGGTCATCAGTCATGCTGATTGGATCGTGTGACATCAGTTAACCTATTCATAAAACCCTGTCTATCCAAATGAAAAATAATGACGTCCTCAGGATGGGCGACACACACACACCCCTCTATCGATGTGTTCGCACGAATTGAGGGGTGGGGGGGTGCGGGACAGCAATTGTTCTCGTAGAGCCCTCACACAGCGTAATTTATCGCAATAGCGTTTCTACGTCCTACCAGACGTATTTAAGAAGAATTCAAGTGCGTTTCTTTCTTCTTTCTATCTAACACAAACACACACACACACCTCTATCGATGTGTTCGATGTGTTTGGCTCGACAGTTGTTGTGAGGGCTCTAAGACGACATATCGTGAAGAAAACACTTCGAGTGGAAAGCTGTAAAACACGTGTTTTAACGCTTTAGACCGATGATTTAGAGCACTACAGTATTCATCCGGCAAAGATCGGCATTCAACCGCCCCTTCGATTTTTCTCGAACACATCGATAGAGGGGTGTGTGTGTCAGAGCGACCAGCGAGCCACCATTCGTGGTACTGTGCTCAAGCGCAGGCCACGCCGGCCTGGTCGGTGAACACATCGCTATTACTTTGGTGAATCTCACACATTCTCATCTGTAAATAGTCGTTCTATGCAGCGACACCGGCTATCGCCACTCATCACACATCGATAGAGGTGAGAAAGTATTTACCAGTCGACCAATTCCGATTCAGCATGACTGATGATGCTGGCACACCTCCATCTCGGCCTTCATCAGACGATTCTACAGAACCGGGATCACAGTCGCCTGCTGACCCACCGTCTGAATCAGTAGGTGACGACACTGAGTCTGACCAGCCATCACAATCTATCGAAGATCTCTTGCTCGCATTTGACGATCAAAAGGGGCTTATCCGAGATCGATCGCTACTCGACCCGAACTACGTTATTGACGAAGATCGGATTGTTGGCCGTGATGCACAGATCGAGCAGGTCACAAAGATGCTCCGCGTTGCCCTCGGCAACAATCGCCCACCCAATCTATTCTTATATGGGCCGTCTGGCACCGGGAAATCGCTCATCACAAAGGCTGTGTGCCACAACATTAGTCGGCTCTGTGAGACGCGCGATATTCATTTCGGCACTATTGAAGTGAACTGCCAAGGGCTCGATACGCTCGGTGTTGCCGTCTACGAACTTGCGAAAGAGGCCGCTGACGAGGCAAGCGTCGAGTTGACCGTGCCGAAACACGGGGTCGCAACAAACGAAAAATGGAACGAGCTCTATCGAATTGTCAACGAGAACTTCGATGCGGTTGTATTTGTGCTTGATGAGCTCGATATGCTTGTCGGGCGGCGCGATAAGCAGACCCCCGCCTATTCGCGACTCCTGTATCAGCTTTCGCGCGCGGGAACAAATGACGCTCTGTCAGCGTACGTGTCTGTCGTCGCCATCTCGAATGACACAAAGATGATGGAGTCTGTTGGGAGCCGGGCACGCAGTTCGTTTACCCCTGAGGACGTCCACTTTGATGATTACAATGCCACCCAATTACAAGCGATACTCCGTCGCCGACAGGATGCGTTCTACGATGGGGTTGTTGATGAGGACGTGATCCCACTAGCAGCTGCGTTTGCTGCTCAGACGCATGGGGACGCGCGCAAAGCAATCGACCTGATTCGTGTTGCAGGTGAACTTGCCGAGCGAGAGGGAGCTGATCGCATTCGTGAATCCCACGTTCGGGCAGCTCAAGAGAACGTCGAGAAAAACCGGGTTCTGGAGGTGATTCGCGGGATTAGCACCCAAAAGAAGCTGTGTCTTTATGCGACCGCTGCTGTTGCTGCTCAAACCGACGATAGTTCGGCACAGAGTCCGGTTGGCTATCGGGTCTACCAATTTTTGACTGAGACGCTTGATGTCGATCAGTACCATCAAGAGACCTATGTGAACAAAATGAAGGAACTCACGACGTACTCCCTCGTTGATTTTGAACGCCGCAGCTACGGTCCCAGCTCAGGGATGTTCCTTGAGTTCCAATTTAGTGAACAACCCGAGACGATTGTCAAGACGCTCCGTGAGGACTCGCGAATTGATGGACTTTCAGCAGCCGACGTCGAGTCTGTTGTTACTGCACAGCTTCGGTCGCGCAACCGCTAACTTGGGGTCGGCTTGCGGTTCGCTCACTGAACACAATCTGGTGTTTGCATCAATACGGATTTCAAATTAATCAGCCTTCTACGTCATTTGAATGTACCAGGTCGTGCCGTCGGAGCTCCCACCTCGGCGCTGCATTGTGAACGGAATCGATGGATCACACTCTAATGCTGCCAGCGCTGCCCCGATTTGTTTCGTAGAGGCATCAAAACTTTCAGCGATATGCCTGCTCTTGACATACGTCGAGCCATCATCGGCCGCTAGTTCCTCTATCAAATACTCTCTCAGTTGGTTCTGGAGGGATACGGGATTGGGCATGGCTACGACTAATCCAGATGCGGGTGTGCGTCAAAATCGTTGCCACCTCTTCTCTATGTACACTGCTCTAACGGCTAATTCCGAGGATACTGATGGCTAGTGTGTGGCTTCCATGGCGTTTGTCTCCTTTATACTTCTCTGTCAGCACTGTGGATCGTCTGTTCACTCCCCTTCTCTCTCTCCTCTATCGATGTGTTTTGATACTGTTGTTCTTGTTCTTCTCTCAAATCAGAAAAACCTGGTCTCAGAGCTTCTACTCTCCGTGTGATGGGTTCACACTCCCGTCAGTCCACACAAAGCATTTATACTGACGTTTACAATAACTGATTGCAACCCCTACCCATTCGAATGCGACTACAACGTGAGTACCCCAGTCACAGTCCAGTTGACAACTGATATGTTGTTGGTAATGCTGAGTTGATGACTGAGCTGGTGAAAACAGATGTCGCGTGATACACACCAAACAATGACAAACGATAATCATACACGCAAGAAGGCCAGTTCGGTCTTCTTCACCGTGGTCATGGTAATTTCCATGATCGCAGTCGGCTTCGCCGCAGCTCCTGCTGCAGCGCAGGATCTTGGCACAAATGCCGACTTTGACGAATCGGATTATGACCGTCTTCTTGACGGAGGAGACACAGTTTATCAAGGCCAGCTGGCGTTAGTAAACGTTTCTGACCTTACTGCGGAGGACGTTGAACTCCGTCGTGTCGACGATGACGGCAATGTTGGGGCGCTCGTCGCGACGCCTGATGTTGTTGAAGATAACAGCAGTAACGACTACGTCATCATTGACACGGAGAACCGTGACTCTGATCTGTATGTTGTTACGGACGCGGGGCGGAATGCCCCCGCTGACGGAAATGGGACCCAGTTCGAACTGGTGACCCAGAGCGTTGAGTTCTCCTTCGATGAGAACTCAGTCGATAATGCCGGCGATACTGAGGTTGACATCGATGTCTCCTCGGACATCCGGAACAACTACGTTGCGACGTTCACCGCTGACGGGCTCGACGAGGACGACCTCGAAGGCCTGTTTAACACGTCGGACAATTCCAACGTTACCGACATGTACGTTGACGACGGTGACGTCCTTCGGAGTGCCATCTACGACAACCGCACATCTGAGGACGCCGGCAACTACATTCTGACTGAGGATGCGATCCACGTGTTCGGTGTTGAGGGGACGACGACTCTCGACTTCGAAGACGTTGACGCGGGCGACTACAACTTCACCGCTTCGGTTCTCGACACGACCGCCGAGGACACTAGCTCCGTTGAAGTTGTTGACGTCGGCGATGGCGAAGCGAGCTTCGGTGAAAGTATCGTCAGCGAGCAGCAGGGCGACATTACGGAGATTACGGTCGAATTCAGCGACGCTCAGGAGAATGCGTACCTGCGCGTCGGTGATGAAGAATCGGTTGGCTACGAGGCCAATGTGACGGTGTTCTCTGATGGTGCAGACGAAGTGACCATTGGATTCAATACCTACGCTGCTGGGAACCCCAGCCTCTCTGACAGTCTGCTGACCATCGAAAGCGAGCACGACGATGACGACATCAACCCGTCTGTCGAGCTCCACGACGACGAGCAGACACCTCTCGGTGATTCCCTGCTCGCTGTTGGTCAGTACCCGATGGAGCTGGACTCGGTGAGCCACGACCAGATCGCAGACGACCGCGGTGACGCAATCGGTGACTTCGAAATTGAAGAGCGTTCGGTGAACGAGTTCAACATCTGGACTGCATCGAGCGATACCTTTGATGACATCGAAGACACTGACGACCTCGCTAGCGCAATCGAAAATGACACCGTCACCGAAGCAGACTCGGTTACTGACGGTGACGTCGTTATTCACGAACTTGATGCGTCCGGTCTTGAGGGCATTTCGGAATCGAGCGACGGGCTTGAGAACGGACTGACCCAACTCACTACCGAAGGTGAAGGCTTCGACATTCGTGTCCAGCAGACGTCGGACACCACGACGCCCAACCAGCCGCGCAAGACGTTCAATGTCTACAACAACTCTGAAGCGCTAACGGTGCTCGAGGGCGACGATGCGTACTACGTTGCGTTCGAGACTAACGCCTTCGCTGAGGGACTCTCTGACCGGAATAATGTTGACCGCGACATCGAAGACGGCGACGCCTTCGATGTCCGCTTCCGCCTGAAAGACGAGCGGCTTCTCAACCCTGACGCTGACGACCTTGATGAGGCCGACGACATTTCCGACTTCTACGAGTCCATCTCGACGCAGTTCACCTACGAGGAAGCAACGGGCGAGTTCGACGAACCCGTTGAAGTTGAAGCTGGTGAGGACCAGACGCTGACCGGCACGACGAACCTTGCGGCCGGTAACGAGTTCGACATCCGCGTCCGCTCTGCGTCCGGCGTCTCGCCGCGGTTCACCCTGACTGCTGAGGACGTTTCCGTCGCTGCTGACGGGACCTTCACCGCAGAGGGGCTCGACTTCAGCGATGCCTCGGCTGCTGACGAGTTCACTGCAAGTGTCCGCGGAGCCGCATTCGATGCTGAAGTGGACGGACTTGTCGTCGAGTCGACTGAGGAAGTCGCGACCTTCGAGGTCTCGGACCTCAGCCCGGCTGAGGGAACCGCCACAGCTGGTGACTCGGTGACTGTCTCCGCGACGATCGAGAACACCGGCAACGCAGAGGGCACCCAGACTGTCGCGCTCACGCTTGACGGCAACGAGCTCGACACGACGGACGTCACTCTCGAGAGTGGTGGCAGCCAGACTGTCGAATTCACGGCTGACACGACCGACCTCGACGCTGGTGACTACACGCACGGTGTGGCCACTGAGGACGGCGAGGCAACCGGGACGCTGACCATCGAA